>JBJHDJ010000033.1:0-12772 GCA_050486485.1 Porticoccaceae bacterium | reverse complement strand
GGCGCGCCCGGCTGTCCTGAAACGACCGCCTGACGCGCCACAATCGCCAACCACAACCCGACAAGGATCACCCGTGACCCGCTCCTTTCATCCCCCCGTGCGCACCCTGATGGGGCCAGGCCCCTCCGATATCCACCCGCGGGTGCTGGCCGCCCTGTCGCGGCCCACCATCGGCCACCTGGACCCGGCCTTCATCGCCATGATGGACGAGGTCAAGGCGCTGTTGCAGTACGCCTTCCAGACGGAGAACCCGCTGACCCTGCCGGTATCGGCGCCGGGTTCGGCGGGCATGGAGGCCTGTTTCGTCAACCTGGTGGAGCCCGGCGACAAGGTGATCGTGTGCCAGAACGGGGTGTTCGGCGGCCGCATGAAGGAAAATGTCGAGCGCTGCGGTGGCGTCCCGGTGATGGTGATGGACGATTGGGGCAACCCGGTGGACCCCGGCAAGGTGGAGGATGCCCTGGTGGCGCACCCGGACGCGGTGGCCCTGGCCTTTGTGCACGCCGAGACCTCCACCGGCGCCCGGTCCGATGTCCAGGCGCTGTGCGAGCTGGCGCGAAAGCACGATTGTCTGAGCATCGTCGACGCGGTGACCTCCCTGGGGGGCATCGAGTTGCGGGTGGATGCCTGGGGAGTGGACGCCATCTACTCCGGCACCCAGAAGTGCCTGTCCTGTGTGCCCGGCCTGTCCCCCGTCAGCTTCAGCGAGCGAGCGGCGCGGCGCATCCAGTCGCGGGCCAGCAAGGTGCAAAGCTGGTTCCTGGACATGAACCTGGTGATGGGCTATTGGGGCGGTGGCGGCAAACGCGCCTACCACCACACCGCGCCCATCAACCCGCTGTACGCCCTCCACGAGGCGCTGGTGATGCTGCGGGAGGAAGGGCTGGAGAATGCCTGGATGCGCCACGACCTGCACCACCGGGCCCTGGCGGCGGGGTTGCAGGCCATGGGCCTGAGTTTTCTGGTGGAGCCCCACCACCGCTTGCCCCAGCTCAATTCGGTGTTCATTCCCCTGGGGGTGGACGACGCCGCGGTGCGCGCCGCCCTGTTGGAGGACTACAACCTGGAGATCGGCGCCGGCCTCGGCGAATTCGCCGGCAAGGTGTGGCGCATCGGCCTGATGGGCCACGCCTGTCGCAAGGAAAACGTACTCAACTGTCTGGCGGCGCTGGACGCGGTGATAACCGCCCAGGGCGGAGATATCCGCGGCGGCCAGGCGGTGGCCGCCGCCAATGGGGTGTACCGGGAGTAATAGAGCGGGGAATTGTGTCCATGCCCGGGGTGGCTGATCCGCCGCAAGCCGGTGTCACTTGGCCTGGATGCTCTCCCTGGGCAATGACTGCAACCCGCCGCGCAGGCTGAACACCCGGGAAAACCCCCGCCGCCGCAATTCCCGCGCCAGGGCCAGGGAGCGCAGGCCGCGCTGGCAATAAAGACCCACCGTACGGTTTTTCTCCAATTGCGCCGATATCTGCTCCCGGGCCAGGCACAGGCCACCGGCATTGCCCGCCCGGTGCTCAACGGCACTGCGCACATCGATCAACAGTGGGTCTTCAGCGCTTGCCTCGAGGGCGCGCCACTGATCCCAGTCCAGTTCCACCTCCTCGTCGCTCAAGTTCCACCCGTGGAGAGTCGCCGGGTCCAGGGGTTCCCCGGTGCACGGGCACTGGGGTTCACGGGTGAGGCCCATGGTCGTGACCCTGGGGTCGAGGGCGTCCCAGGTCCACAGCCGGCCGGGTTGCGATTGCGGCAGACCCAGCAGGAACTTGAGGGCCTCGTTGGCCTGCCACGATCCCAGCAACCCTGGCACCGTGCCCAGCACCCCGGCAAGACTACAGTTGCCCTCCGTCCGCGGCGGTTCCGGGTACAGGCAGCGGAAACAGGGGGTGTCGGGGGTGAACAGCGCCAGTTGGCCGCGAAACCGGTGCACGGCGGCGAACAGCCAGGGCCTGCCCAGATGGCGGCAGAAGTCGTTGATCAGGTAGCGGGTGGCGAAGTTGTCGCAGCAATCCACCACCAGGTCGGCGGCTTTGATCAGTTCGCTGGCATTGGCGGCGGTCAGATGCTGGCTGACCGCCTGGATCCGTATGTCCGGGTTGAGCAGCCCCAGCCGCCGGGCCGCAGCCTCCGCCTTGGCAAGGCCGATGTCCGCGGTGGTGAAGATCACCTGCCGTTGCAGGTTGGACAGCTCCACCCGGTCGCCGTCCACCAGTGTGATCTGGCCCACACCGGCGGCGGCCAGGTAGAGGGATACCGGCGCCCCCAGGCCACCGGCGCCAACGATCAGCACCCGGGAGGCGCCGAGGCGCCGCTGGCCCTCCTCGCCCACCTGGGGCAGGGCCATCTGGCGGCCGTAGCGGGCCAGTTCGGCGGTGGTCGGATTCAGTTCGCTCATGGGGTTCCACCTTTTCCTTCCATCATGGCCATGAAGGTTCGGGCCGTGGCTGGCGGGTCCGCCGCTCGGGTCAGGGCGGTGATCATGGCGATGCCGTCGGGACCCTCGGCCCGCACCTGGGGCAGCCGCTCGCCGTCAATGCCGCCGATGGCCACCAGGGTGTGGCCCCGCAAGACCCGCCGCCAGTAGGCCAGCCCCCGGGGGCCGTGGGGCGACCACGGCATGTCCTTGCTGGTGGTGGGATAGATGGGCCCGCAGGCCAGGTAGGAGGGGCGGTGGCGGATCGCCCGCGCCACTTCGTAGTGACAATGGGTACTGATGCCGAGCCGCAGGCCGGCATGGCGGATGGCATCGATATCCGCCAGCGCCAGATCCTCCTGTCCCAGGTGGACCCCGTAGGCGCCCTCCTCGATGGCCAGTCGCCAGTGATCGTTGATGAACAGCCGGGCGCCGTGGCGTCGGGCCACGGCGATGCCCCGGGCAATCTCGTGGCGCAGGGACTCTCCCGTCAGATCCTTGATGCGCAGCTGGATGGTGCTGACACCGGCGGGCAGCAGGGACTCCAGCCAGGCGGCGCGATCCACCACCGGGTAGAGACCCAGGGGCATGTCGCCACAGGGTGGGAAGGGCGGCGCCTCGCTGGCGGGCGGCGAGTGGTCCGCCAGGCGTGGCAGGTCGCGACCGTCGTCGGGGAAACCGGTCACCGCCAGGGGGCCGGGATGGTCGCCCCAGCCGTAGCCACCCCGCAGGCCCTGGTTGACCGCCATCTTGGCGATCACCACCGCGTCCGCCAGGGCATAGTCCAGGCCCAGGGCGGTGGCCGCGGCGGCGGCCAGGGTACAGCCGGTGCCGCGCCGGTGGCGGGCGTGGCTGCGGGGACTGGCCAGCCAGAAACGCTGGTCGCCGCCGCGAAAGTGGTCGCTACAGCTGGCTCCCGGCCAGTGGCCACCCTTGAGCAGAATCGCGGTGTCGCCAGCGGCCAGGGTGGCGCACAGGGCGGGTACCTGTTCGGGGTGGGACAGCTCGACAGCGGCCAGGCGCGCGGCTTCGTCGCGGTTGGGGGTCGCCAGGGTACAGCGGGGCAGCAGCAGTTCCCGCAGGGCGGCCGCCACGCCCGGCGCCGCCAGGGCTGTGCCGGAGGAGCTGTCCAGCACCGGGTCGAGTACCACCGGACAGTCGGGCAGGGTGGCGACAAAGTCGGCGCAGGCGCGCACCTGTTCCACGGTGGCCAGCAGGCCGATCTTGATGGCGCGGGGCGCCAGGGGACGGCACGCTTCCAGTTGCTGATGCAGCACCTCGGCGGCCACCGGGTTGACCCCCAGCACCGCGCCACTGTGCTGGGCGGTGACGGCGGTGATGGCGGCGGCGCCATGGCCTCCCAGGGCGGTGATCACCCGCAAGTCCGCCTGCACGCCGGCCATGCCGGCGCTGTCGCTGCCGCCGATGGCGAGAATCACGGGGGGAGTGGTGGTGGTGACGGTCATGGTGTCTCCGGCGCCGTGCCACCCTGGTAGGGTGGGTTGAGCGCAGCGATACCCACCAAGGCATGGGAGTGATGGGTATCGCTGCGCTCAACCCATCCTACGGTGCCGCCGCCGATGGCGAGGATGATGGGTGGCGGGTTTGTTGTGTCAGTCATGGTCTTTTCAGGGTTGGGTGGTGGATTTGTGGAGTTACACGTTACACGTAACACGTTTCACGTGGCGGGCAACCCCGCCAAAGGTACTGTCGTCCCGAGCGCAGTTGAGGAACCGGGCCCGGGGTATCAGATACCTCCACAAGATCGGGATGGTCTCGATCTTGCCGCCTGCACCCACGTGAAACGTGTTACGTGTTACGTGCAACTCGCAGTGATCCTGTCAACATCGGTGGCAGAGGTGAAACGTGTTACGTGTAACGTGAAACTACTCATCACCCCCCTGCTGCCAAAACGGCGTGCCCACCACCGGGGTGCTGGGGCTGGCGCTATCCCGCTCCGGCATCAGGCCGGCTTCATGGGCCAGCCGCCCGGCTTCGACGGCGCGGCCGAAGGCGCGTCCCATGGCCACCGGGTCGGCGGCCTGGGCCACGGCGGTGTTGAGCAAAACGCCGTCGTAGCCCATTTCCATCGCCTGGGCGGCGTGGGAGGGTGCGCCAATACCGGCGTCGACGATCAGGGTGATGTCCGGCAGCCGCGCCCGCAGGGTGCGCAGGGCGTAGGGGTTGATCAGTCCGCGCCCGGTGCCGATGGGCGCGCCCCAGGGCATGAGGATGCGGCAGCCCGCCGCCACCAGCCGCTCGCACAGCACCAGGTCATCGGTGCAGTAGGGGAACACCTCGAAACCCTGGGCGACCAGTTCGCGGGTGGCTTCCAGCAGGCCAAAGGGGTCCGGTTGCAGGTTGTAGTCGTCGCCGATCACCTCCAGCTTGATCCAGTGGGTGCCGAACAGTTCGCGGGCCATCTCGGCGGTGGTCACCGCGGCCTTTACCGAGTCGCAGCCGGCGGTGTTGGGCAGCAGGGGCAGGTCGAGGGCCCTGAGGCGCTCCCAGAAAGCGTTGCCGCCCCCGGATTCCGGTGCCTGGCGGCGCAGGGCCACGGTCACCACCCCGGCGCCGGAAGCGCGGATGGCGTCCTGCATGATCTTCGGCGAGGGGTACAGGGCCGAGCCGATCAGTAGGCGGCTTGACAGGGGGCGGTCCGCCAGTTGCCAGGTGTCGGTCGTCATGTCAGCCCCCTTCCATGGGCGACAGCAGTTCCACCCGGTCGCCGTCCGTCAGGACATGGCTGTGGTGGAGGCCGCGGGGCACGAAGGTGTCGTTGACCGCCGCCACCGTGGCGTCGTGGCTGGCGAAGCGGCGGATCAGCTCCGCCAGGGTGGTACCCTCCGGCAGTTGGTGGTTCTGGTCGTTGATGCGAATCTCCATCGGGGTTTTCCCTCAAGGGTTGGCGTCGGCGAGTACGCCGCCGCGTGTCAGGCCCGGGTCGCCGTCGCCGAGCTGGTCCATCGATTGCCGCGCCACCAGGGGGGCCAGCAGGAAGCCGTGGCGGAACAGGCCGTTGATGCGCACCAGGCCCTCCTCGGCGACGATGCGCGGCAGGTGGTCGTCCAGGGCCGGGCGCAGGTTGGCGTCGCTGTGCACCAGGCGCGCCTCGGCGAAACCCGGGTGCAGGCTGTAGGCGGCGGACAGCAGCTCCAGGGCGGAGCGCACCGTGATGGGCCCGCTGTCCTCGCTCTCGATCTGGGTGGCCCCCACCACGAAACGGTTGTCGCGGCGCGGCACCACATAGAGGCGATAGCGGGGGTGCATGAGCCGCACCGGGCGGGTCAGGTCCACCCGTGGCGCCTCCAGCCACAGCACCTCGCCGCGCACGCCGCGCAGGCCGGGGAAGGCCTCCCGGGCGCCCATGCCGCGGCAGTCCACCACGGTGTCGAAGCGGCGGGTGCCGCTGGCGAGGGTCACCTCCCCGGGGGCAAGGGACAGCACCTGCGTTTGTTCGCACCACGCCACACCCGGTCGTCGCAGCGCCCTCGCCAGGGCATCCATCAGCCGCCGGCCGTCCACCCAGGCTTCACCCGGCAGCCACAGGGCCTCGTCGAAGCGGTCCGCCAGCCCCGGTTCCAGGGCCTGTAGTTGCTGGCGGTCGAGGGGTCTTGGCGGTTCCCCTGCCGCGGCGGGCAGCCGCGCGGTCAGTTGCGACAGGCAGCGCCGATACTCGGCGCGGTCGCCGCCGTGGGCCACCAGCAGGCTGCCCCCTTCCCGGTAGTCGATGGTCTCGCGACCGAGCCGGTCGGCCAGTGCCGGCCACAGGGCCAGGGCGCGCAAGCCCAGGGTGAACACTTCCCGCTCGGCGCTCTCCAGCTCCGCCCAGGGCGCCAGCATGCCGGCTCCGGTCCAGGCCGCGGCGCGGCCACTGTCCACCGGATCCCGGTCGAACAGGGTGACACGCCGGCCACTGTCCGCCAGCAGCAGGGCCAGGACCCGCCCCATCAGCCCGGCCCCGACGATGCCGATGTTGTGGCGGTTCGCTGCGGAACGCATGGTAGTACTCCTTCAAGGTGATATTGACGGGTTCAGTCAGTTCTACGGCGGTTCAGTGCGAGGCGTTTTCTTGAAGGCATAGTGGGCCTATGTCGAGAGAAAACAACGAAGCAATGAGCCGCCGTAGAGCTGACCCGCAGGGCGCCAAGCAGGCCGCCCCCTGCGGCGTTGCACTGGCTTGACATAAGCCCACTATGCCTGCGCCAGCGCGCCTTGCAGGGAACGACCTGCTTGGCGCTGAACCCGTCAATATCACCTTGAAGGAGTACTAGTCTCCTTCGGTCATACTGGCCTTTGCTCATACGAACCTGCGATCCAGCTGGAGGGGCCTTTGCGTCAGACGTCAGACGTCAGACGTCCGACAGGCTGGTACAACCGCCCACCCGCTTCGCGAAACTCCGCCGACTTCTCCGCCATGCCCCGCTCGGCGTATTCCCGCACCTCCTGGGTGATCTTCATGGAGCAGAACTTGGGGCCGCACATGGAGCAGAAGTGGGCCACCTTGGCGCTGTCCTTGGGCAGGGTTTCGTCGTGGAAGTCGCGGGCGGTATCGGGGTCGAGGCCGAGGTTGAACTGGTCCTGCCAGCGGAATTCGAAGCGCGCCTGGGACAGCAGGTCGTCCCGGTAGCGGGCGCCGGGATGCCCCTTGGCGACATCGGCGGCGTGGGCGGCGATTTTGTAGGCGATCAGTCCTTCCTTCACGTCATCGCGGTTGGGCAGGCCGAGGTGCTCCTTGGGGGTGACATAGCACAGCATGGCGCAGCCGAACCAGCCGATCATGGCGGCGCCGATGCCGCTGGTGATGTGGTCGTAACCGGGGGCGATGTCGGTGGTCAGTGGCCCCAGGGTGTAGAACGGCGCCTCGTGGCAGTATTCCAGTTGCTTTTCCATGTTCTCCTGGATCAGGTGCATGGGCACATGTCCGGGGCCCTCGATCATGGTCTGCACATCGTGCTTCCAGGCAATTTCCGTCAATTCCCCGAGGGTTTTCAGCTCGGCGAACTGGGCCTCGTCGTTGGCGTCCGCCAGGGAGCCGGGGCGCAGGCCGTCCCCCAGGGAAAAGCTGACATCGTAGGCCTTCATGATGTCGCAGATGTCCTCGAAATGGGTGTAGAGAAAGCTCTCCCGGTGGTGGGCGATGCACCACTTGGCCATGATGGAACCGCCCCGGGAGACGATGCCGGTGAGGCGGTTGGCGGTCATCGGCACGAACGGCAGCCGCACGCCGGCGTGGATGGTGAAGTAGTCCACGCCCTGCTCCGCCTGCTCGACCAGGGTGTCGCGGAAGATCTCCCAGGTGAGCTCCTCCGCCACGCCGCCCACCTTCTCCAGGGCCTGGTAGATGGGCACGGTGCCGATGGGCACCGGCGAGTTGCGAATGATGTGATCGCGGGTGCTGTGGATATGCTTGCCGGTGGACAGGTCCATCACCGTGTCGGCGCCCCAGCGGATGGCCCATACCATCTTGTCCACTTCCTCCTCGATGGAGGAGGACAGCGCCGAGTTGCCGATATTGGCGTTCACCTTCACCAGAAAGTTGCGGCCGATGATCATCGGCTCCAGCTCCGGGTGATTGATATTGGCGGGGATGATGGCGCGGCCCTCGGCCACCTCCTGACGCACGAACTCGGCGGTGATCTGCTCGGGAATGCGTGCACCCATGGGGTTGCCCCGCAGGCGGTTGTTGCGTTCGCGCTCCACCGCGGAGAGGGTCTGGGCGGCCCGCGGGGCTTCGCGGCCCTGGTTTTCCCGCACGGCGATGTATTCCATCTCCGGGGTGATGATGCCGCGCCGCGCATAGTGCATCTGGCTGACATTGGCGCCGCTTTTGGCCCGTCGCGGGGTGCGCTGCAAGTCCGGATTGAACAGGGTGGCGATGCCCCGCACACCGTCGTCGGAGGGTTTCACCGCCCGTCCCTGGTAGCGCTCGCTGTCCTCCCTGGCGTCCAGCCAGGGGGTGCGCAGATTCGCCAGGCCACGGCGGACATCGATGGTAGCCGCAGGGTCGGTGTAGGGTCCGGAGGTGTCGTAGAGCCGCGCGGTCTCGCCATTGGTGAGGGCGATCTCGCGCATCGGTACGCGGATATCGGCCAGGCGCGGGTGGCTGACATGGATCTTCTTGCTCGCCGGCAACGGTTCGCGGGTGATGGTGTGTCGGGACATGTTCAACTCCTTGCATTGTCAGGTGCGGGAAGCAGGTGTGGAAAGTCCCGACCAGCAAAGAGTAGAGATCAAAGAGGAAACACATGAGGCAGGTGTCGTACTCTTCCCTACGCCGATACTAGTCGGATCAGGTTCAACGGGTCTGCCTTGCGGCATCTCAGCCCCGGTTCACTGGGAACAGGGGGCACCCCGAGAGTGTGGCTGTCATTATGGGAGGGTTTTGCCGGCCATTCAAGGGCGCCAGGGGGGGCGCGGGGAGCTGGCGGAGAGGTGGCGGAGAGGTGGCGGAGAGGGGACTCACGGTGGACAGCGGGTATCCCCCAGATCGAGACTGGTGTCCACCAGGCGGATATCCAGTTGCGGCGAGTCGTCCTCGACCTGCAGGATGCGCACCGGCATCCAGTGGAAGGGCTCGCTGTGCCAGGCGAGATAGTTGCGGCTCGAGCCCTCGCGGCGAAAGCGCTCGAAGCGCACCGTGTCGAGGCACCTCGAGGCCAGCTCCAGTCGCTCCTCCCCCTGGTGGCGAAACTGCTGATCCTCCACCTCGTCCCGCTCCAGCACCCGCACGGGGTGGTTCTGGGCGCGGGCCGCGGGTGCGTGCAGCGCCAGGGACATGGCCAGGCGCAGGGTGAGGGGGTCGAGCACGCCGGGCTTCAGGGGGATGCGGTGGTCTCCCTCCCAGGTGCGGGTGCGGGACACTTTTTCCCGCCAGTCGAAATCGTGGTTCCAGTAACGATCGCGGCCCGGGCGGCTCAGGGTATGGCGGTATTCCAGGGGCTGGATGGCGCCATCCTGCCAGCGAAACCGGGCCTGTTCCCTGGCTCCCAGGCCCAGGAGCCGTGCCGAGAAGGAGGTGGCCACGGTTTCCACCTGGTACAGCCATTCACCGTTGTCCTGTCCCAGTGAGACCTCCACGCGCCCCATGGCGCTGTTGCCGCGCCGCAGTTCATAGGTGGCGGTGTGGGGGGGAATGGGGAATGCGGCGGTCGCGGACGATGGGGCGGCCCCGGCAACACCGTGCCATGTCAGGGCGAAGGTCAGTATCAACAGTGCCGCGCCCCGGGCCGCGCCAATCGACAAAAACGCCATCGCTGCTTCTCCCGAAAAAACCGGTTCTCCCCTCATCAACGACCGAGAGGGTCAAATGCGTACAGAGCCCGCCACTGACAACTGACAACTGACAACTGACAACTGACAACTGACAACTGACAACTGACAACTGACAACTGACAACTGACAACTACAACTCACCAACTCGACCGCCTATTTCGCCCTGTTCATCATCAGGATGCCCGCCAGCACCAGCAGTGTTGGCGCCATCAGGGCGGTGATTGCCGGCGGCAGGGCGGCCTGCAGGCCGGCATAGGTCAGCAACTGCGCGAGCATCAGGTAGAGCAGTCCCACGCCTACCGCCAGGGCCATTTTCCAGCCAGTGCCGCTGCCCCGGGCGCTGTCGGGGGCAGCGGCGGTGGCAGTCGCCACCAGGGCCATGCCCAGGCACGCCACCGGCAGGGACAGGCGCTCCCAGAGGGCCAGTTCGTAGCTGGTGGCGGGTTGGCCGCTACGGCGCATTTCCAGCACATAGAGTACCAGGTCCGACAGGGCCAGGGTGGCCGGCGCCCGCTGAAACATGCTCAGCTGGCTGCCGGACAGGAAGCTTTGCCAGCGCTTCTCGGCAAGGATTTCCAGGTGGTTGGCGCCGGGGGCGAAGGACCAGATCCGCACCGTCTCCAGTCGCCACAGACGGGCCGATTCCAGGGCCGCCACATCGGCGTGGAGATGCTCGACGATGCGCCCGCTATCATCGAAGCGCAGGATGTTGATGTCCGCGGGCACATGGCCGAAGCGCAACTCGCCGATGTTGAGCAGCTCGCTGCCGTGCCACATCCACAGTCCGTGGACGCTGTGCCAGATGCCGTCGTCCCCCAGGGAATCCCCCAGCAGGGGACCACTGCCGTGGTACAGCAGGGGGGTGCCCCACTGGCTGAAGGCCAGGGCCAGCAGCACCGCCAGGGCCATGGGTATCAGCGCCACCCCGGCGATGCGCCAGGGCACCCAGCCGGCCATGCGGATCACCACGATCTCCCGGTTGGCCTGGAGCATGGCGAGGATGCTGGCGGTGGCCAGCACGGTGATCACCGGCAACAGTTCCACCAACTGCTCCGGTATGGTGAGCAGCGCCAGCCAGGCGGCTGTCGGCAGTTCGCCACCGCCGTCGAGGCGTTCCAGGCGTTGCAGCATGTCCAGCAGCCACAGCAGGGCGCCGATGGACAGGGCGGCGATCCAGTAGCCATGCAGCAATTGCCGGCACAGGTGGGCCTCCAGGCGCCAGCCGCGCTCCGGCGCCGAGAACCAACTGGTGGCGCCCCGTTGACGGCGACCGGAAGGCTTCATGGCGCCCTGTCCCGGTAGCGGCGCGCCAGCAACCACAGGGCGCAGATGGCCACCAGCAGGGAGGGGACCCACCACACCCCCAGCCAGCGGGGCACGCGGCTGTCCTCCACCCAGTGCACGGCGGTGCCCAGGGCGCTGAAGTACACCACCACCAGCAGCACCCCCCACAGCACCTTGCCGCCGCGCCCCTGGCGGGGGTTGACCCGGCTCATGGGAATCGCCGCCAGGGCCAGCAGCAGGGTGGAAATGGGCGCCACCACCCGCCACTGCCATTCGGCGATCAGGTCGGGGTTGTCCGAGGCGCGCAGTCGCGACAGGGAGTAGGTGCGGCGCAGGCGCAGCCGCTCCGGAGGCTCGGGAGGCTCCAGCACCACTTCCAGCGATTCAAAGGATCCGATCAGGCGGGGGTCGCCGCCGAATTCGTACTGGTAGTGTTGCACGCCCTGGCTGAACGACAGGCGCAGGACATCGTCGGTCATTTCACGGCTCAGGTGGCCGGCGCGCAGCAGCTCGATATTGTCGTCGCCGCGGTGTTGCAGCATGACATCCTGCAGGCTGTCGCCGCTCCGCGCGCCGGCGTAGATCAGCCAGTTGGAGCCCAGGGCCACGAAGCGCCCCGGCTCCACCCGGTCGAAGTCCACCCGTACCGCCAGGCTGGACTGCATGTCGTAGAGGGTCTTGAAGGCCGCCGGGCGCAGACTGAAGGTGCAGGCGGTCACTGCCACCGCCGCCAGCAGGGCGGGCACCAGCACGGCGGCGTAGAGTCTGCCCGGCCCCACCCCGGCGACGGTCATGGCGGTGATCTCGTGGTTGGCGTAGAGCTGGCCCAGCCCCAGGATCACCCCCAGGCACAGGGCGGTGGGCAGCAACACATCGAGAAAGATGCCGAGTCGCAGCAGGGCAAACACCAGCACGGTATCGAGGGGGTGCTGCTCCGCCACCGCCTCCACCAGGATCTGGGCGGTGTAGAAGGTGGTGATCACCACCGCCAGCAGGATGCAGGCGCCGAGGGTGGGTGGCGCCAGGGTGCGGATGATATGCCGCTCAAGTCGCAGCATGGCGCGACTCCCGGGCGGCCAGCACCTGTTCCACCAGGGCCAGGTCGGCGGCGCTGTCCACATCCACGGCGCTTTCCGGATGGTGGAGGGGCACGGCCTGGATGGCAATGCCGAGACGGGCGGACAGGCGTGACAGGCTGTCCGCCAGGGTCAGGCGCCGCGCCAGGAACAGCAGCAGGTCCACGGGTCCCAGCAGGCGCGCCACCCGCCAGGGACGCTTGCGGTCCCGCTCCACCTGCTGCCAGAGGTCCACCAGCCGCCGCCCCCGGGAATTGGCGATCAGGAACAGGTTGGTGCCGCACCAGTCCCCGTCGCGGCAGCGGTAGCGGGTGCGGCGGCTGCCGGGAAAGCGCCGGGAGACCAGTGGCCAGGGTGCCAGGGCCACGGCGAAATCCGTGTCCCCCGCGGCACCGGCGAGCAGTTCCTCCACCATGGCGGCGCTGAGCAGGGGGTGGTCGGCGGTGGTGAGCAGTACCGGGCCATCGGCGGGTATGCCCTCCAGGGCACGCAACACGCTGCGGGCGGGAGAATCGGCGGCCATCACTGGCCGCAGCCGCGTCGCCTCGCCGGCGGCTTCCAGCGCGGCGCGATGGGCGGCGGTGTCGGGGATCACCACATGGATGCGGGCGACTCCGTCGACGGCCAGCAGCACCTCCAGTACCCGGCACAGCATGGCGCGACCGCCGACCGGGACCAGGGTCTTGCCGGGCACTTGGGCAGCCACCGCCAGGGGGTCGCCGGG
>JBJHDJ010000032.1:0-12807 GCA_050486485.1 Porticoccaceae bacterium | reverse complement strand
CGTAGCTTTTCTTTGTCTCCTCCCAATCCGCCCAATTGTGGGCCTGCAACAGCAGCACCCCGAACTCCCCCTGCTTGGCCTGCAGTTTCTCGATCATGGCGATGGCCTCGTCGGGGGTGCCAATGACCGCGCGACCGGAATTGACCAGGATATCGGCGGGATCACCGCCGCTCATGCCTCGCATGCCGGCGGGCGCCACCCGGTCGAAATACTCCGTCCAGCGCGCCAATCCCTCCCGGACATCCTGCCGGGCCCGCTCGCGGGTGGCGGCGATGTGCATCGGCACCACCAGTCGCAGTTTTTGGGGATCCATGGTGACGCCGTTCTCGGCGGCCACCTGGTTGGCGATTTTCCAGTTCTCGTCCAGCACATCGAAGCCGGAGGCCTCCGTCGCCGCCACGCACAGCATGCCGAAGCCATGCTTGCCGGCGAGCATGCCCCCCGAGGGAGTGATGGCGCTGGCCACGGCGATTTCCGGATGGGGCTTGGTATAGGGCAGCAGATGGGCACGCGCCTTGTTGAGGGTGAACCAGGAAGACTCACGGGTCACCTCCTCCCCTCGCAGCAGGGGAACGATGATCTCCGCCACTTCCGTCAGCTTGTCCCGCAGCGACTTGACATCGACACCGATCATGTCGGCGTCCGTGGGCAAGAGACCGGGCCCCATGCCAAACATCACCCGCCCCATGGTCATGTGGTCGAGCTGAAGAATGCGGTTCACCACCATCAGCGGGTTGTGATAGGGCATGGACACCACCCCGGTGCCGAGACGGATGCGCTTGGTGCGCTCGGCGGCGGCGGCAATCATCAGCTCCGGGGAACCGATGGTTTCCCACCCGGTGGAGTGGTGCTCCCCGAACCAGGCCTCTGCAAAACCCAGGGATTCAACCCATTCGACGATCTCCAGATCGCGGCGCATGGCCACGGTGGGACTTTCATTGACATCGTGATAGGGCGCGATAAACAGCCCGTGTTGCAGCGAAACCGTCTTCATTCCTTCCTCTTATTTTTTGTCCAGTACCGTCACTGGCGGACAACACCCTGGGGAGAAGAAGTTCAACTCCATCGGCGACAGGGTTGGCGACTTTCCGCCGGGAAAATCATCGCGCCGGTCGGCTATCCAGTATCCGTGCGGCGCGATTGCCCAAGAGTCCTTTAGTTAGTCAGCCCTGGATCAGGTGCCCATGAAGCTGGAGAACCTCATGGAGAAGCGCAACCAGATGGAGCGGCGATTGGAAACATCGCAGGTCAGTTCCTCGACGCCGGCCGGACCACGGGCGGCACCACCGGTGATCATGCCGCCCAGCAACACACCATTGGCGGCGTTGGAGTTGACGCAGTTGCCTCTCACCAGCTTGTCACTGATGTTATTGCCGATCAGGGCAACCTCCCAGGCATCGTTGGCGCCGGTGAGGGAGATATTGGCGTTGTGGGTGAAATAGGATCCCTGCCACATGTCGTCCCTGGCCAACAGGTTGGTGAGGAACTTGTCGGAGTAGGAGGTGTACCAACCCAGACCCAGGGCCATGCCGTTGTCCATGGGCATCCGGTAGTCGAATCCCAGATTGCCCGTCCATTCCGGCGCGCGCAGTTGGGGCTTGCCCGACAGATCCTGCGCCGTGAACAGGCCGGTATCCTCGTTGAAGATACGGTTACAGCCATCCTGAATGCGCTGGCCGCCCCAGCACTGGGCATTGTCAAAATCCTTGAACTTGGCCTTGTTGTAGTTGGCGGCGCCAAACAGCGTCAGCCCTTCGATCGCCTCCGGCGCGTAGGTGAAGTCGAATTCCACGCCATAGACTTCCGAGTTGGCGGCATTGAGGGTGCGGATGGCCACCGCCCCTTCTGGGGTGGTCTCGTTGGCCCCCACCTGCATGTCCTCGTACTCATAGTAATAGCCGGCCAGGTTGAACTGCATCCTGCCGTCCATCAGCAGCGTCTTGATGCCAACCTCGCCGCCGCGCACCTTCTCGTCGTCGAAAGATACTTCCTGCCCGGGGGCGCCGATGGTGACGGTATCGAACGAGCCGGATTTATAGGCCTGCTTGAGGGCGGCGAACACCGTCAACTGATCCGTGGGGGTATAGGTGAGGGCCAGTTCCGGGGACCAGGTATCCGATTGCAGCTTCGGGGTGGCGGTGGGCAACTGCTGCTCGGTGCCAGTGATGGTGTTGATGATCTTGTGCGTTCTTTCCTCGTCCGTCCAGCGCGCGCCGGCGGTCAGCTCAAGCTCGGGGGTGATGGACCACAGCAGTTGGCCAAACAGGGAATAGGTTCGCACATCGATGGGCTGGTAACCCAGGTTGAGCTGGGCCGGCAGGCCGAGGGCGGTGTTGCCGAGCAGATTGTTGAAATAGGTCATTTCGGCATCCTGGTAGAAGCCGCCGACGGTGAAGTTCAGGGGGTTGTCGATGAAGTTGGAGGTGAGCCGCACCTCCTGGGTGAAGTCCTCGCGCTTGAAGCTGGGATCAGCCGCCAGGGGCGTGGCGGCGAAGCCTGAGTTGGTGCCGTTGATCATCGACTTCTGATCGATATCGTAATAGCCGGTAATGGAGGTCAGGGTCAATTCGGGATTGATATCATAGTTCAGCTCCAGGGTGCCAAAAATCTGATCGAGTTTATTGAAGGGGGTGCCATTGTTTCTGATGCCAATGAAGTAGTCGGGATCCAAGTCCACCACCCTGAGCACATTGTCATACCGGCAATCCTCGTTGGGCGAGAGAAAAGGAATGCCGAAAGGCGCGCCGACGCCATCCGGGCAGGAGGCGAACTGGGTCTGGCCGCCGTCGCCATCCACATCCGAGCGCATGACATTGAGCTTGAAACGAGCCGAGAAACTGTCGGTGGGCGTCCACAGCGCCGTGCCTCGCACCAGCCATTCCTCCTTCGGAGCAAAGGTGCGGTGCTTGGGATCCTTGGCGCCGAAGCTGGGTAACGGATCCCGGGGCGCCCTGGCCTCGTTGCGCATCCAGCCATCCTGGTCGCTGTAGGTTGCCGCCAGCCGCAACCCCAGGGTGTCGCTGACGGGCCCGGAGACGATGAAATCGGTGCGATGCTGTTTCGCCTCGGTCTCGTAACCGTGGCGCAGGATCAACTCGAACTCATCGCCAGGGTCGTTGGTGGTAAAGGAGATCACCCCGCCGGTGCTGGCCTTGCCAAAGAACAGCGCCTGCGGACCCTTGAGCACCTCGAGCTGGGACATGTCGAACATGCCCGCCATATAGGCGAGCCCCTGGGTCATTTGCACCCCGTCGATATTGAGGGAAACGGATTGATCGAGGGTGGTGTTGAGGGTGCTGGTGCCCACCCCCCGCAGGGACAACTGGGAGCCAAAGGACAGGGTTCCGGTACTCATCACCAGCCCTGGCACCCGCTCCGCCATCTGATAGAGATCGCCGCTCTGGTATTGTTCAATCTGGTCGCTGCCCAGTACCGAGGCCACCACCGGCACCTTCATGATGGATTCATCCCGCTTGCGGGCGGTGACGATGATTTCCTCCAGTTGCGCGAGGACGGGCAGCGGCGCCACCAGACTGGAGGCAATCACCGCGGTCATCAATCGTTTTTGTGTGATCATGGTTTTCCCCTTTTGGATTATTGGTAGAGGGCAACAGCCGAGGCAGAACAAATTATCCCCGGAATAACAGGGCTCTTGGCGCCAACGCCGCGCAGCCATGCCTGACAGGCTACAGGGCTGTCTCTCGAAGAATAGTCAGCCATGCGAGCCGTTCAACCTTTATGAACCGCCAGCGGCTAAATTATGCCTTCGGGGTCATGATGGATTTCCCTTGTGGAGAAGGCCGTGCCCGGCCAAGCTTCGAAGATGTCTTCGACACATCCCGCAAGGCCAAACCAGGCACATCTGAAGAGGAAATTTGCCAGCGTCCTTGGTCCCAGAGTATCCGTTCACTTGTGTCCATTCGCCGTGCCAATGGCCGCTGCCATTGCCCAGGTTGACAAGTCAGGGCGCCCCATTTACTCTGCATTACAAAGCCTTCACAGGTACGACGACATGAGAGATGTGGACCTCGCCCTGACACAGGTATCCCGCATCCATCAACAGTTGCTGGCGACCACGAAATTCCTCGGGATTTCCCCCGAATTCAATCTCCTGCTGGCGCTGCTGACCCTGGCCGTGGCGGCCACCCAGAGCCTGCTGACACCCTTGCAGGAGGGGCTGGCCTACATCACGGTGTGGGTTTCGGTCATCCTCGCCTCCACGGTGGTGATAGCCATCGAAGCCATCGCCCGCGCCAGAAGGCTTCACGGCCCCCTGGCCAAGGGCATGCTCAGGACCGCCCTGCGCAAGGTGGCGCCATTTTATCTCGCCGGGACCTTTGTCACCTGGGCACTGTGCACCCTTGCCCCCGATGCCATCTGGATACTGCCCGGCCTGTGGCTGATGCTGATCGGCCTGCTGGGTTTTGCCGCGCTGCCGAGCCTGCCCCCGGTCATGGCCTGGGTTGCCGGCTGGTACCTGTTGTGTGGCGCCGTGGCCATCGTTGTCGCCGCGGGCGCCGACTCCCTGTCGCCCTGGCTGATGGGCATACCCTTTGCCCTTGGCCAACTGGCGATCGCCCTGATTTTTAGCAATCTCCTGGGAGAGCGACATGGCGGCGTCTAAGCGAGAAGCACCCTTTGCCTACCACGGGCTGGATCGGATCTTCCACGAAAAGGCACGCCTGGGCATTGTCACCTCCCTGGTGGGGCAGCCTGACGGCCTGGCCTTCTCAGACCTCAAGTCCCTGTGCGACCTGACGGACGGCAATCTCAGCCGCCACCTCCAGGTACTCGAGGAGGCCGGCTACCTGCACATCGAAAAAGGCCATCACGGCAAGCGGCCCCGCACCCATTGCCGCCTGTCCAACACCGGTCGGACACGCTTCGCCGAATACCTCCAGGTGCTCGAGGAAGTCCTGCACAGGGCGTCTCCCGCCCGCGAGGAAGGGCCGGACTACTCCAACCACCGGCCTTTGCCAGCCAGGTGATTTTTTTTGCGTATTAACTTTGCATTACAAAGCAATAATCGGCTCCGAGGGCCGGACATCATGCACGCATCGCACAATGACAACCGCGCACCGGACCCTGTTCCCGCGCACCTGATCCGGGAACACAACCTGGACCAGTTCAACAGCGAACTCGTCGGCCCCTACCTGGTGGCAGCCCGCCTCCACGATGGCGAAAGCTATGCCTATCACGTTGGCGGCACTTTTGGGGTCGATCAGCTGCCGCTCGTTTGGAACTAGGGCGAAATGATTGCTCACCAAGGCATGTAAAAAAACAGATCTGAAAACACTATGACCGTGGGACGCTTCGATGAGCAGTTCACCGAAACGGCCCTCTTCAGTCACTACGACAACCCATAACACCACGAGAGGAACACCACACCATGAAAGCATTTACAGAGGTGAAACTGCGCCGTTTACCGCTCTCCGCCACCGTGATGGCAATTTGCGGTGCAACTGCAACAATGCCTTCCTTCGCCCAGCAAACTGGGGAAACACGCGTCCTTGGCCTCGAGGAAATCGTGGTCACGGCCCAGCGCCGACAGGAAAGCCTCCAGGATGTACCCATTTCGGTGGTGGCGTTGTCCGCCGAGGCCCTGGCGGACCGGGGCATCCTCGATACCCAGGCGTTACCGGAGATTGTGCCCAGCGTGCAGTATGTCAGCTCGGGTCCGTCAAGCATCTTTTTCGTTCGCGGCGTGGGCAACAGCAACGCCGGCGTCGGGGAGGAAGGCGCCAACGCCTTCTATGTGGACGGCGTCTACATGCCAGACCTGTTCCAGGCGGCGATGAAATTCAACAACATCGAACGGGTGGAGGTCCTGAAAGGTCCCCAGGGCACCCTGTTCGGGCGAAACTCCTCGGGGGGGCTGGTGCATATGATCACCCGTGAGCCCGGCCAGGAGACCGTCGCCGACTTCAAGGTGGGTTACGCCAATTACGACACCACCACCACCCAGGCCTATCTGGCGGGGCCACTTGCCGATACCCTGGCCGCCGACATTGCCATCAGTACCTCCAACCAGAGTGACGGCTGGGGAAAAAATCTCACCACCGGGTCCGATGTGGGCAAGTCATGGCACTGGGGGGTGCGCTCCAAGGCGGTGTGGACACCGACGGACACCGCCAAGCTCACCTTCGCCGGAGAATACACCAAGCTGTCCGACGACACATTCAACCTGCGCCATATAGCTCAGGGTGCTCTGGGGCTGAGCCCTCAGCCCGGCGTTCTCCCTCCGGTGGAACCCCCTCCCGGGGATGGCTTCAACACCACCACGGATTACCCGAACCATACAAAAATGCGCCTGTACGGCGGCAGCCTGACAGCGGAGTTCGATCTTGATTGGGCCACTCTCACCAGCATCTCGGCGCTGCGGGACATGGCCAATGATTCCGCCGTCGACCCGGATAATGGACCCTATCCACTGATTGGCATCAGCCTGGACATCGAAACCAGCTCCTACCAACAGGAATTTCGACTGGCCTCCAGTGAAACGGAACCTCTCAGCTGGCAAGGAGGTGTGTTCTACCTGCACTCCACAGCCCAGGTAGACCCACAGGTCACCGAGGGGCTCATCCTCCTCGGCCAAAGTGGCGGGATGGTTGCCGGCACCAACGACTTCGTTAAACAAACCACCGAGTCCATCGCTAGTTTTGGAGAAATCACCTATGCGTTGACGCCCAGCACGCGGGTGACCACCGGGCTGCGCTACACACACGACAAAAGCAGCCTGAGCGGTGTACAGGTTCCCATCCCCGGACCCGCGGCTCCAGGCCCTCTACCCGAAAATACCCGCCGGGATTCCACCACCGATAAAGAAATGACCTACCGACTGGCGCTGCGTCAGGAGATCACCGAGAACATCAACATCTACGCTTCCTACAACCGGGGTTTCAAATCCGGCCTGTATAGCCTCAATGCCTATCCCTGGAACCCGGTGAAGCCCCAGACGATTGATGCTTTTGAAGTTGGCCTTAAATCGACACTTCTGGACAACAGGCTGCGGCTCAATCTGGCGGCATTCCACTATCAAATTGACGATTATCAGGTGCGCGCCGTCACCGGCTTCGGCCAACAAACATTGCTGAATGCCGCCTCCGTGGATGTCGATGGATTCGAGATCGAGTTCGAGGCGGTGCCGCTTGATGGCCTCTCCCTGTTTGGCTCCGCGACCTACCTGAAATCAGAGTTCGCCAGTTTTCCCAACGCACCCACTGTTGCCCCCAACCCGCCCTTTGTCGGTGGTGGCGCCAACCTGGTCGCCAGCGCCAAGGGCAACGATACACCGCTGGCGCCCCGCTTCGCGGGCAGTCTGGGAGGTTCCTACACCATGCCCGCGGGACCCGCTGGAGAAGTTCGCCTGTCGGCGAACTACAGTTACAACGATGGGTACTATTTCGAGCCGGACAATCGAATGAAGCAACCCTCCTACAGCCTGGTGAATGCCTCGGTGGCCTACAACGCCTACCGCAACTGGGGAGTGGAACTGTGGGGAAGAAATCTGACGGACAAGCGCCACTATATCCAGAAAAGTGGAAGCGCGTTGGGGGACACGGCTGTTCGTGCCGCTCCCCGCACCTATGGCATTAATCTGAGCTACAGCTTCTAGGGCTGAAATCGCGCCAGGGATGGCGCCATCCAGCCGCTGAGCCCACCCTCATCAGCAAGTACCGCAGGGATCCAGACTGGAAAAATGCGCCGCCAGATCGGCGATATCCTCATCGCTGAGATTGCTGGCCTGGCCCCACATGATCTCCGCGCTGTTGCCACGGCGCTCTTCGCCGCGGAACGCCTTCAGGGCGCTGATGATATAGGCCTCCTTCTGCCCCGCCAGGTTGGGGAATTGGGGCGCCACGGAAATCCCATACTGACCGTGACATACCGCGCAGGCCCGCGCCTTGTGCTGTCCCTCGATGGGGTCGCCCGCGGCCATGGCCAAGGGTGCCCCGAGCGCCAGCAGTGTGCAGAAAAGTATTTTTTTCATATTCATCCTCTATCTCTGTACAGCCATTTTTTTGTCTGTTTATCCGTTCGCCCGCCCCCTGACACACAACCAGCCCGACCGCGAGGCCGGGCTGGTAGCGATGTCGCGGCGGGCTGACCCAGGTCAGCCCGGGTGTCAGGCCAGCAGGTCGGTGATGGTCCTGTTGGTTTCCATGGAACGGGTGCCCCACTTGGCCACCTGCAAGCCCATGGCCTGCTGCACGGTGAGGCCAATGCGGGAAATAGGATCGGCATTGCCGGCCATGTGGAAACCGGTGCGGATGCGACCGCCGCCACCGCCGGCAACCATGGTGGGAATCCCCTCCACGGCGTGGGACTTGGCGATGGAGCAGTCGGAGTGCGCCAGGATCAACATGTTGTCCAGCAGGGTGCCATCCCCCTCGGGAATCGAGTCCAAAATATCGAGGAAATCCTTCCAGGCCTCCATGCTGCGGGTGGCGAACCAGCCCACCTGCTCCTGGTAGCCCAGCGCCGGGTTGACCGGCTCCTCGTGGGTGAGGGTGTGATGGGTGGTGCTGGAACCGGCGCGGCGCAGGTTGGAAGTAGTATCCGACAGCAACACATTGACCACCCGGGTCTGGTTGGCCTGCAGGGCCTTGGCGAGCAGCTCCGCCATCACCTTGTGGGTGGCGAACACGTGCTCCACCTCGGCGTCCACGGTCATGTCCGGGGGCGGGTCGGGCATCACGAAGTTCTTCACCGGTGCCGGGGGTTGCAGTTGCAGGGCCAACTGGTTTTCCAGCTGGCGGATGGATTCGAAATACTGCTCCAGCCGCTGGCGGTCCTCGGCGCCGACACTGTTCATCAGGCGACGGCGATCCTCGCTCACCGCGGAGAGCACGCTCTTGTGCACCATGGTGCGGGGATCCGGGCTGAACTCCCCGGAATTGGGATCCTGGAAGCCCTCGCCGAAGATGCGCTGGTACAGCGCCATGGGGGAGACTTCACTGGGGTTGGGTGAGCTGGCGGCCCGGTAGGAGTAGGAGCGCTGAATACCGGAAGTGCTCACTTCAATGGAGCGGAAGCGGGTATCCTGGCCGATCTGATCGCTGATCAGCACATCCAGGGTGGGTGCGCTCACCGTTTCGTTGGGCACCGGGATACCGGTTCTCAACCCCAGACAGCCCGTGATATGGGGCTTGTTGGGCACGCCGTCGAGCTTGACATCGAAGCCGCTGAAAAGGGCCATCTTGTCCTTGTAGGGCTCCAGGGGCTTGAGGTCTTGGGGCAACACGAAATTGCTGCCGGTCTGCTCGGGGATCCACTTCTCGGGAATGAAGCCACAACCCCAGATCCAGGTGGCGAAGCGGGTGGGGATCCGCTGCCCGGTATCGGCGAACGCCTTGCCATTGGTATCCAGGAACATGTCGAGAAGCGGCAGGGCAACCCCAACGGCGGCGCCTCCCACCATGCCCCGGAGGACGGTACGACGGTCGATCTTTCTCATGATTGATCTCCTTTTTCTACAGGGGTTTCACCGGTACCCGACACGGCATGACCGGCTGACTCCTCGGGCGGAGCCACGGAATAGAAAGTGTTGCTCACGGCGATGGTGCGCATCAGATCGGGGACCCGATGGCCATTTTCAGCAAAGCTGTTGTTCAGATAACGCAGATAGGCGCGCTCCCGGGGGACGGAATCGCGACCCACGCCAGCGCCATAGACCTTGTCGACGATGCAGGCGGCGGTTTGAGGATGATCCCGCAGCGCCTGGCCAAGTCCGGCGGCGGAGTCGAAGTCGACGCCGTCGAGGGAGCCGGTCAGGTCGATTTCCACATCGTTCTCATGGGTGCGGAAGGCACCGAGGCCATCAAAACTCTCCATGGACAGACCCATGGGATCCATCAGCAGATGGCAGCCTTTGCAGGCGGGCTCGGTGGAGTGCATTACCAGGCGGTCACGGGCGGTGGCCGCGGCCATGGTGGAATCGTCGTTGAACCCGGAGAAGTCCACATCCACCGGCGGATCCGGCACTTCCTGGCACATGAACACCTTGCGCAGGGCATAGCCCCTCAGGGTCGGCGAGGAGCGACCGGGATGGGAGTGCAGGGCCAGGAAGGCCAGGTGCGACTGGATGCCCACCCGCTGGCTCTGCTCGCTGAACTCGGACATCACCCAATCGTTGCGGGACGGCACCGGCACCCGATAGACAGTCCCCAGGGCGCGGGTCAGATGCGCGTCGCGGGTAACGAACAGGTCGCGGTAGTCACCCTCCTTCTCCAGCACATGGTGGAGAATGGTGCGCAGGGTCTGCTCCTGGGCGTCGGCGGCCACGGTGGAGTTGAACGCGGGATAGATGATGGGGTCCTTGGCCAGGTCGTCGAACTTGTCGAACTCCAGCATGTCCTCGAAGAAGATACGCAGGGCGCGCTCATAGCCCGGGGATGCCATCAGGCGGTCCACTTGGCGCTGCAAGCCCCTGGGGTTGTCCAGCTCACCCCGCCCGGCGGCGCGGATCAGCTCGGCATCCGGCGTCGACCCGGTGAGGAAGTAGCTCAGGCGGGTGGCGCGGGAGTGGGCATCGAGGCGGTATTGACCGGGACGGTTGGGATCAGCCTCGAAGTTCTCGATACGCAGCAGGAAGTCCGGCGACACCAGCATGCCGGTGAGGGCAAACTCCAGGCTGGCGTAGAAATTGCCCAACTGCTCGTGGGCGCCCTGGGCGGCGCTGACAAACAGGCTGCTCTCCTCCTTGGAGAGGGGCCGACGGAACAGCAGGGTGCCGTACTGGTCGACAAATTTCTCGGCGCAGGCCTTGTCGAACCGATCCTCGGAACGGGGTTTGCAGGGTACCAGATCGTCGCGCCGCTCCTCGCTGACCACCGCCGCGGCGATGCCCCGGGCGGAAATGTCATACTGCTCCAGGGCGAAGGGGGACAGCCCCGACTCGCTGGTGCCTATGGCCACCAGCCCCTCGGTACGCAGCTCGCGTTCGAAACGCCCCACCACCGGGATGTCGGGTCCAAAAATGTCGGCGACGGTGGCACGGTACTGGGCCTCGGTGAGGCGCCGCATCAAGGGCGCCCCTCCCACGGCATCGGCGGGCTCGGCAATGGCCTGGGCCGTCGCCGCGGTGCTGCTCACCGCCATGCCGAAACACAGGGCCAGGGCGGCGCTCCCCGCGCCCAGCCTGGCGCCAAGGCGTTTCGTCAAATTGCTATTCATTAAACTACTCATCATCAATGTCTCAGCTCCATCAATATCGGTGGCGAACGGACTGCTTCAGGTCTTCATTGCTGCTGCTGGTGGGAACATCCACCACAAAGGCCGGAATGGCGGAAATCTTGTATTGCGTGGAAATGGAGGTGCACTGCCCGGTTTCCGGGTCGGGGTGCCCGTCGGCATGCTCGTAGAGAGCCTGGTAGACGCCCTCGCAGGTGTATCCCAGCACCCTGGCCTTGCCGAGGGCCGAACCGGTCCTGAGCTGCAAGGGGGCCAGGTCGCCATTGCTTACCCGGGCGTTGCGATAGCCATAGTTCATATCGTACATCTCCTCCAGCGGCGTGTAGCCGGCGAGGTAGCCCTCCATGACACCGTCTTCACCGAGGGTCATCTGTACGCGGGCGTCCCGCAGAGGACGATCCACCACCATGCTGTTCACCACCCAGTGGAAGCGCATGTCCACTGGATCGGTGGTGAGCACTCCGTCGACAATGCGACCGGTGGCGCGGGCGTGGTAGCGGGTATCCTGATCGACGGCGTAGGTGGAGAACTCCAGGGGCTCCCGGGAAGGGCTGAGCTGGATGGGATCGGCATTGGCGTAGAAGCCCACCTCCACATAGTCGTCGTTGACGATATCGTCAACCTGGTCGAGGGTGATGAGGATGCCCCAGGAACCGGTGAGCATTTCCACCGCGAAGGTGTTGGACTGCCCGGTGGACTGATAGGAATGGCCGCAACCCACCACCCGGTAGTACTGATTGTCGATGCCCTGTTCACCGTTCATGCCCACGAAGCTGTCGTAGGCGCAGGTGCCGGGGGCGGCGGGGCCATCGCGCCGCGCCACATGGCCGGTCATGTTGATGCCGTAGGCCGGGACATGATCCCCGGTAACCGTGCGGTACTTGGGATCGGGGGAACCGAGCTCCGGATAATGGCAAAGGTTCTTGATGTCGGGATTGCCGCGCACGGCGGCGGCGACCCGGCGTCGGAAGTCATCCTCCAGCTCGCCCTCCTCGCGCACCAGCCCGGTATCGCCGACATACATGTCGGCGGGGCTCTGGTACCCCACGGTGAGCCCCTCGGGACAGGAGCCAGCCTCGTCGGCGTCGAGGCCCAGGGCATATTCGATATGGGACACCACGAACCCGGCATGGCCCTCCACGACAAAGTCGGACTGGGCCAGCAAGGGGGAACAGAATCCCGCCAAGGCCATCGCCGCTAGGGACTTGGCCGGCACGCCCGGGAAAATCATTCGGCGGTGATGTTGTAAATCGGAACCCATACTGGCCAACCCGTTTGCCTGTCATTGCTCGAAAAAAATTGTCCGCGAAAAAACTGCAATGACCCGCCGCCGGTCAACCTGACGGGAGGTCGTCGATAACGAACCTGACGCGACGGCACGCCATTTCCACGCTAAGTCGTTATCTTTTGACAGTTTCCTTGGTATTTAAGCTAGCACGGGCCTTGCCCCGGTCAAAGCGCGTTTACACAAGATTACACTGGGGGAGCTCGGCTATGGAAAAGCCGTTTTTTATAACCCAGGCGCTGACACCGACCAGTCAAACCCCTCACAGGTCCCGTGACACGCAATTGGGACAGAACAAAAAGGCACACCCCTGAAAAGGCTGCCATATC
>JBJHDJ010000031.1:0-12827 GCA_050486485.1 Porticoccaceae bacterium | reverse complement strand
GCGATCTGGCGGTCGAGGCGCAGGTAGGTGTCCTGCACCTCCACCGACGCGGGCCCGAACTGGTGGCCCACATGGTCGGTGGCGGAAAAGGACATGGCCAGCATGTCCGGCGTCTCGCCCCGACCCAGGGCTTCACCCTCCAGGGCGGCGATGGCGAGTTCCACCAACAGGTCGTTGCCAAAGGGGGTGGAAGCGACCAGGCCCAGGCCGTGGTGTTCCACCAACTCCGGCAATGGATGGGGAAAGACCGGCCGGGGCTGGCCCCGGAAGGGCGCCTCGTGGGGGTTGTCGTCGGCGATACTTTCCGTGTACTGGTCGATGGGCAGCAGCGTTTCCCAACTGGCGCCCAGGTAGTGCTCCACCAGGTTGCGTTCGTTGAAGTCGCTCACCCAGCCTGGCAGGGACTCGCGGTAGTAGGTGCTGGTGATGAATTTTCCGCTGCCGTAGTCCAGCCAGTAGGCGTCGCCCGTATGGCCCGCGGGCAGAATGGCGCTGCGGTCCTTGAGGGAGATACCCACCACCCGGGAGCGCCCGGCGGTGTGCAAATGCAGCTCGTCCCCCACGGTGGTGGACAGCAACCAGCGGGGTGACATCTCACCGCCCGCGCCCTCGGCGCCCACGGTGGCGTGGTCCGGGTCGCTGGTGACATAGAGGGTCTCCCCCAGCTCCCGGGAGTACCACCAGTTGCTGATGATGCCGTGCACCGCCGGGGTGGTGCCCGTGTAAACGGAGGCGTGACCGGGACCCGTGTAGGTGGGCATATAGTCGAAGCGGGCGTTGTCGAAGGAGAAGCCCTGCCCCAGCAGGCGCTTGAATCCGTCGTCACCGAATTTATCCCAGTAGCGGTGGAAATAATCGTGGCGCATCTGGTCCACCACAATGCCCACCACTAGGCGAGGGGGCTGGTGCACGGCGGTCCACGGATCGTCGTTGACGGCAGCCTGATGGCGGGATTGATCCGTATCGCAAGCGGTGAGAAACATTGCCAGGGAGAAAGACAGTAGGGCTGTCAGGAATTTGCGGGGCATAGTGAGACTCCTTGGTCATTTTGCAGCACCAGTGCTTTTTCAACATGAAATTGTCATGTGCGAGTTGGGCTGGGGAGCGCAGCCCAACAGGGCTAATGCGCAAGGATCTGACAGCTGTTGGGTTCGATCCTCAGCCCAACAGCTGAACCCCAAATAAATGCCGCGCCCGCCGATTAGTTTAGCCTAACCCAACATGGGGCTGCAGCGATGCCGGTGTTACGGATTGGGAGGACTCCGACCCCGGGAGCTATACCCAGCTCCGGCCCTGAGACCTCGTCTGATACGGATTTGTTATCCCCGCACCCGGGAAGATCAGAAAAACCAATCCAGGGTGAGGCCATAGGTTCTCGGCAAACCCGGTATCTGCTCCAGCCCCCGCTCAGCAAGCCTCGAAAAAACCAGGTAGTTCTCGTCAGTGAGATTCTTGCCCCACAGGGTCACCCTCCACCTGTCGGGGAATTCAATACCGACCCTGCCATTCAGCAGAGAGTAGCTTCCCTCTTTGGTTTCTGGTGCTTGCGCTTCGTGCATATAGGTGGTGCCCTTGTAGCTGAAATCGAGCCGTGCAAACCATTCCATGGACTGCTCCAATGCCAAGGTATCCCGGTACTCCGCGTTGACGCTATAGGACAACCTGGGGGCATTGTCCAGTATTCGGCCAGACAGGTCCTGCGAGCCACCCACGCACCTGGGTATCGTAGGCAGCGAACAAGGCGCATTCTGGTAATCCTTGAACTTGGTTTTCATGTACGCCAGGTTGCCACCGAGTACCAGTTTATCCGTCGCCACCCACACGAAATCCGTTTCGACGCCCGTGGACTCAACTTCGGCGGCGTTGGTCAATAAAACGCTCGCATCCCCGGGAACAGTCTGGTTGACCTGGAAGTCGTCATAGATCTGGTGAAACAGCGCCCCGTTGAGCCGTAACCGCCGGTCTAGCCACTCGGACTTGATGCCCACCTCGTAATTGAGGGTGGTCTCCGGATCCCAGAACGCTTGAGCGGGGGAAAGACAGGGCCCCCCGCGGCCACAGGCGCTGAACTCGCGGTTGATGCCGCCGGATTTGAAGCCCTTGTCGTGGGCGAAGTACAACATCCTGTCACTGTCCATCTGGTACTGGACCTTGAAGGAGTAGGTCCATTCGTCGAAGGCCCGGGTGCCGGAAAAGATATTGTTGGAGCCCACCTGTTCGTCGTCCGAATAGCGAGCGCCCACACTGACGGTCCAGCGGTCATCGAAAGCATAGGAAACATTGCCAAACAGGGCTTGGCTCTTGTACTCCGCTTCGCTGGGTACACCTGGCCTGGGGGTGCCCGCGCCGAGTATCAGATCCGTGGTGCTTACCCGCTCTACATTTTGCCAAAAGCCACCTACGATGTAGTTGAAGGGACCGTCAAAACTAGACGATAACTGGAGCTCGTGGGTGGTGACTTCCCTCTCCGCGAGATTGGTCAGGAAAGTGATGGCACTACTCCCAAGCTCCGCCGACAAGACGGTGCCGTCACGGTCCTGGGACAGGAAGCTTTCGATTTTCTCCAGGGATGAAATCAGGCTGACGGTGTGATTATTCAGCTCCCAGTCCGCATGAAGGATGTACCGGGTGACATCCTCCCAGATCTCTTCGGCATCCTGCTGATAACGCCCCGCCGAGATAGGCGGCAGGATATGACCAAACTGGGCTAGCAAGGCCGGTGGGTAGACCGCCACACCGGACTCCATTCGCCCCTTCTGCTTGTGGCGTTCAGCGGTGAGCTGAATGTCCAGAGCGTCCGTTGCGTGCCACAGCAGTTTCCCCCGCCAGCCGTGGCGATCTATGTTGCGTGTGTCCTCGCCCACGAAAAGGTTCTTGGTGTGGCCATCCCGCTCCGCAGTATAGCCGCCAAGGCGAGCCGCCAGCCGCCCCTCCACCAGGGGGATGTTCACCAGGCCGCGCAGCTCCCGGTTGTTCAGGTTGCCCGCCACGCCCTGTACCCTGCCGGAAAATTCATGGGTATCAGGCCGCTCGGTGAATATGCGGATCACGCCCGCTGTCGTGTTCTTGCCAAACAAGGTGCCCTGGGGGCCTCGCAGGACCTCTACTCGCTGGATGTCGAGCAGTTCGGTGAAAGCCGCGCCAAGGCTCGTCTGGTACACGCCATCCACTAAAATGCCCACCGAGGGGTCCGCCGGAGTGCTACCGGAAGTACCAACACCGCGGATATAGACTGCGGAGCTAACCGAACCCCGGGACTGCTTCAGGTCCAGGCCGGAAACGGTTTCCGCCATGTCCCTAAACCCGGTGATGCCCTGCTTGTCGAGCTCGGCCCCGGTCATCGCCAGGATACTGGCGGGTACAGATTGTAAGCCCTCCTCCCTGCGGCTGGCGGTGACCACAACTTCCTCCAAGGTGCGGGCTCCCGCGGACTGGGCGAGGCCGTGTTGCGCGGTTGCCAGCACCAGGGGCATGGCCAGCAGGCAGGCCTTCTTTTTCAGATTCCCTGAAGAGCGTGGGCGGATGGTGGTGTGTGGAATCTTATTCCTCTGACTTCTTGCAGACATATTTTTCACCTCTTAATGAAAGTTATGTGGGGTGGATGTTGGTGTTGGGTATTTCATTGTTTGGCACTGGCACTCAGGGCCCGCCCGACGCTGTATCAAGCAGGCCTTCGAGCACATCCGGTGACAGCAGGGTTTGCCATTGTTGAGCGGTATAGTCGCCGTCGATGGGCACGATGGTGATATGGCCCTGCAGAATGGCTTCCGTATCCCAGTCCTTGCGATCGGCTTCACCCACCGCCATGCCAGCGCGCATCGCTTCCCCCAGGGCGCCCAGGTCCTGATCTTCACCGGGCATGGTATCGGCCCGCTCTGAGCCACCCATAAGCTCCATGATGGGCGCCAGATCCCTGCCGTGGCGGTAGATACCGACACCCTGGATTTGCTCCGGCTCAAGGCCCGGATAGTTGATGTTGAGCGCGATACCCGGCGGCAGCAGGCCGCCCCGCTCCTCGCTGCTCTGCTCCAGGTTGGCGATCAGCCGCGCTACGAAGTCGGCGATCTGGCGGGCATGAGCGACGTTCACCTCGGAGCGCGGGTCCGACTCCAGGTCCACGGGATTGCCGCTGATGGCGATGGCGGGAATTGGCGCTCCGACCAGATGCTGGGCCGCCACCGTGGCGCCCACGGTACCCGAGAAGGAGGACAGCACACCGATGTTCATCGCATCGTTGATTCCCGACACCACCAGATCGGGACGCTCCTCCATGATCCTCATCACACCGAGGGTCACCGCGCTGGCGGGGGTGGCGTCGACGGCGTAGATGCCGGGTTCCGGGTTGATCACCGGGGCATCCGTCAGGGTGAGAGAAGCGGCCTTGCCGCTCATGTCCTGAGTCGGCGCCACCAGGGTAACCCGGTGACCGGCCACGATGAGGCTGGCGTGCAGGGCGCGAATCCAGGGGTGCTCGTAACCGTCATCATTGGTCAACAGAATGTTGAGGTTTTGGGCATGCAGCGGCGCCGTCACAAAAACGGCAAGGCAAAGCAGATACTTGGCGACTTTCATTGCTTTACTCCTGATCATGTCGTGGTGACTGGCATTCTCCTGGGGCGCGGTTTGATGAGACACCCACCTAATGCCACAAAAGAACAATACTACTATATTGTAGTAATGTAAAGTATCTCTAGTAGACCGATCCCGATCCCGATGCCATCGCCCGTGTCCGTAGCGGAAACCTCCGAGAGGGAGCCAGGCTACGGTCATGTGGCGTGCGCGGCTCTGCTACGATATAGTAGGCTGGTCACCACTAGGCAACAGACCGAGATAGCCATGGCCGTGGAGCTTTCCAAAGCAGAATTCAATGTGCTGAAGGTGTTGTGGAAACAGCAGCCCCTCTCCGTGCGTGAGGTCCACGACCGCCTCACCACGGGCTGGGCCTACACCACCACCAAGACGGTCATGGACCGCATGGCCGCCAAGGGACTGCTGGAACGGGGCAATGCCCACGGCGTCAATATCTACCAGCCGCTGATCAACCGCGCCGAGGGCATGGTCCACTGGGTGCGGTTTGTTGCCGAAAAAGTACTGGAAACGGACTACGACGAAGTGCTGACCCTGCTCGACCGCACACAGTATTCCCAGGCCGAACTGGATGAGTTGAGCGACTTGCTGGAAAGGACGGACAAAGACGACAACCCCTGACCGGGCCGCCACCGGGGCCTGGAGTGTGCCTTGATGATCCTGAGGGAAATCGAGCTGTTCAGTTACGCCGCCGTGCTGATGGGCCAGCGGCACCTGCTGTTGTCCCTGTTGGGGCTGGGGCTGATCCTGCTGATCAGCCGAACCTGGCGTCGCCAGTCCAGCGCCAGCATCCTCTACGCCTGGCTGTTTTTTCTGTCGTGGCTGGTGTGGGCGCCCCTGGTGTTCACCCCGGAACTGCTCAAAAGTGTCCAGGCCCCCATTCGCAACACCTGGAGCGCAGTGGGGCCGGCGGATATTTTCAGTCTGTGCAGCCAGTCCGTGCTGCATCGCTTGAGAACACCACTTGGGGGACTTCCGCCACAGCTGACCTGGAATTCACTGATTATCGGCCTGTGGGCTCTGGCGGCAGGGTGGAGAACCTTCCATTTGTGGCGCAAGCGCCGACGCTATGTGACCATCACCCAACAGGCCGAATCCCTGAACGATCCTGTCAGCACGGCCATGGTCGAGCGCTGGCGCCAGGCATACGGGGTGCGGCGACCGGTGAGACTGTGCATGTCCCCCGCCTGCCAGCAGGCCTTTACCCTGGGTTTGCGCCGCCCGGTGATTCACATTCCCTCCTTATTCCTGCAGGAACTGGATGCCGCGGAGCTTGACGCCGTCATCGGACACGAGATGGCCCACGTCTCCCGCTGGGATGATCTGGTCATCAGTCTGCAGCGCCTGTTGCGCGGTGTGTTCTTCTTCAACCCGGTCATCGCGGTGGTCAATCGCCGCGTCGCCGAGCTTCGGGAGCAGTGCTGCGACCGGCTCGCCATGGAGCGCGGACGGCTCAGCGTCAGACACTACGGTAGAAGTCTGCTGCGTACACTCGCACTTAAAAAGGACCGGGAAGACTTGCCGGTGGAAGTGGCCGGACTGCACGCCACCGCCCTGCGCAGACGCATCGAATCCCTGAGCCAGGGACGTCCACGCTTTGCTTGGAAACCTTTGCTAGTGACCATGCTGGCACTGGCATCCCTGTCCCTGCTATTTGGAAACACCGGCTCTGATCCAATGAATGCGAGGGATAGCGGCCGGGTACTGGCGGGGATCGGCGCGGTCTCGCCAGTGCCGGAGCATCCGATACACGACAAACCCTTCGTCTGGCCCGACCAGTGCCGGCTCGGGCCAATCCAGCCGCATCACTATCATCCCGGGGTCGATTTCTCGACCCCTCGGGACCAGGTGACGCCCATCCGCACTATCGCCGATGGCCGTGTTATCCGAGCCTTTCACAGCCCTGGCCTGGATGGCTGGCATGTTCATATTCGCCATTCCCATGGCGTGGTTTCAAGCTATCTCCATCTGGAGGACGTATCAGTGAAGCGAGGTGATCGCCTGTCGGCAGGGGACACTATCGCTCTCAATAGCGGTGATCGGCACCAATATATCCATGTGGAAGTGCACCAGCGGGGCAGGGTTCTGGATCCCGGCTATTTGACGAACCTGAATCATTAAGGCGCTATGACCAACATCGAACGCCTGATAGTGCTGCAGGCCATTTTCGAACTGAAGGGAAAAAAGGGATCAAGCCGTCGACCAGAAGGACTGGGCGACCTACGGGGCACTGCACACCGACGATTATGTCGCCATGTCCATCGGCGCCAAGCCCATTGTCGGCGACAGGGCGGGAGATGTGCTGGCGGTGCAGTTGGCCAACATGACCACCGTCCATCATTGTCACACCCCGGCGTGTCGAGCATCACCGCAGACTTTTCAGGTGAGAACACTATTGTTGGAACCTGACAGGCAACCCTGTACACCAACTCACTGTCTACAGTGATTTCCGCTTTCGATACCACGGTCTTCGTCTAAATTAGGCCGCATCGTTGCTGGCCAGTTGCCCCTTGACGCAGGTGCCGTCCCGCAAGCCAATACGACCGATGCCCACATAGTCGATCTGCTCCGCCATCACCGCCGCGGGGTCGAACAGGTTGCGCCCGTCGAAGATCACCGGGGTGGCGAGGGCGACGCGGATGCGGGCGAAGTCGGGCGCCCAGTAGGATTTCCACTCGGTGCAGATGGCCAGGGCGTCGGCGCCCTCCAAGGCCGCCTCCTTGCTGTCCACCAGCGTCAGTTGCGGGCGGTCGCCGTAGAGGGCGCGGCAGGTGTTCATGGCCACCGGGTCGTGGGCCCGCACGCGGGCGCCCGCCGCCCACAGGGCTTCCATCAGGGCACGGCTGGGGGCATCCCGCATGTCGTCGGTGCGGGGCTTGAAGGACAGGCCCCACAGGGCGATGACCCGGCCCTTGAGGTCCCCGCCAAAGTAATCGCGGATCTTGTCGAACAGCCGCTCCTTCTGACGGGCGTTGACCTCCCGCACCGCCCGCAGCAACTGGGGCCGGTAGCCCTCGGCGATGGCGCTGGCCTCCAGGGCGGCCACATCCTTGGGAAAGCAGGAACCCCCATAGCCACAACCCGGGTAGATGAAATGGTAGCCGATGCGCGGGTCGGCGCCGATGCCCTGGCGCACTTTTTCGATATCCGCGCCCACCAGTTCGGCGATATTGGCAATCTCATTGATGAAACTGATCTTGGTGGCCAGCATGGCGTTGGCGGCGTACTTGGTGAGCTCCGCGGAAGGAATGTCCATCACCATCAGCCGCTCCCGGTTGCGGTTGAAGGGGGCGTAGAGTTGGCGCAGCAAGCGCTCCACCCGCGGGGAGTCGGTGCCCACCAGGATGCGGTCGGGCTTCATGAAGTCATCGACGGCGCTGCCCTCCTTGAGAAATTCCGGGTTGGCGGCCACATCGAAATCCAGCAGACACTGGCGGGCGCGCAGGGTGCGCGCCACGGTGGCCCGCACCTTGTCGGCGGTACCCACCGGCACCGTGGATTTGGTGATGATCACGGCATAGTCGGCAAGGTGCTGGCCAATCATTGCCGCCGCCGCCAGCACGGCCCGGATATCGGCGGCCCCGGTGGCCTGCTGGGGCGTGCCCACGGCGATGAAGATGAGCTGGCCGTGGCCCATGGCGTCCGCCGGGTCGGCGCTGAAGCGCAACAGGCCGGCCGCCATGGCTTCGGCCACCACTGTGTCCAGACCAGGCTCGAATATCGGTATCTCCCCCCTGTTCAGGCGGGCAATGCGCTCGCCGTCCACATCGAAACAGACCACCTGGTGGCCCACATGGGCCAGGCAGGCCCCGGTCACCAATCCCACATAACCGCTGCCCATCACCGTCACTTTCATGGCAACTCCTCGCCGTTCACGGATGGCGGGAATGGCGCTTTTGCGGTTGCCGACCACAACCCGCGCCCTCCCTGATGCGTGGATTGTCTCGCGGCCATGTGACGGGAATATGGCCAAAGAACCCCCGCGGGCAATTGCCATGGCAAGGGTTTGCGCTACACTTGCCGCACCTGGCACGAACTGGACTGTTATCGGTAACCCATGACGCTGTATATCCTGCAAAACCAGCGGGGAGAATTCCTCGACAAGCAACTCAACTGGGTTCCCGCCGAAGCCGGCAACCTGTTCCACAGCCCCCACCGGGATGTGGCCCTGAACCAACTGATCGAACTCAACGCCCGGGACATCCGTCTGCGGGCCAGGGTGGTGGCCTGCGAGGCGGACGACAAGGGGCGCCCACAGGCGGCATCCGTCGCCGCCAGCGCCGCCTGATCAACCCGCCGGAATCCCAAGTGTCCAATTTCGAACAAGCCCTGCGGATCCTCCGCGCCCCGGAAAACCGCCTGCTGCTCACCGATATCCGCCGCGGCCTGGAGAAAGAGAGCCTCAGGGTCAATGGCGATGGCCAACTGGCCCAAACCCCCCACCCCAGGGTGTTGGGCTCGGCCCTTACCCACCCCCGCATCACCACGGACTATTCCGAGGCCCTGCTGGAGCTGATCACCCCACCCCACACCAGCGTCACGGAGCTGCTGAACAACCTGGAAGACATCCACCGCTTCGTGTACCACAACCTGGACGGTGAGATGCTGTGGGTACACAGCATGCCCTGCGCCATCGGCCGGGACGAGCAGGTGCCAGTGGCGGACTACGGCACCTCCAATATCGGCCGCATGAAAAAGGTCTACCGCCTGGGTCTCGGTCACCGCTACGGGCGGGTGATGCAGACCATCGCCGGCATCCACTACAACTGGTCGGTGCCGGAGGAGTGCCTGAGCCTGTTGCAGACAGCGGGGGGCCGCGGCGGCAGCTTCCACCAATACAAGACCCAGCGCTATTTCGACCTGATCCGCAATTTCCGCCGCAACACCTGGCTGCTGCTCTACCTGTTCGGCGCCTCGCCGGCGGTGTGCCGCTCGTTTGTCCGGGATCTGCCCCACCAGCTAGTGCCAGTGGGGGACGACGACCACAGCCTGCACACCCCGTTCGCCACCTCCCTGCGCATGGGGGATCTGGGTTACCAGAGCAGCGCCCAGGAAGCCCTGACGGTGTGCTACAACAACCTTGACACCTATATCGACACGCTCCAGGGGGCGCTCACACACCCCTACCCCCCCTACGAGGCCATCGGCCTCAAGGGTCCTGACGGCAGCCACCGCCAGTTGAGCACCCACCTGTTGCAGATCGAGAACGAGTTCTACAGCACCATCCGCCCCAAACGCACAACCCGTCCCGGCGAAACGCCGATCCGCGCCCTCGCCGAGCGCGGGGTGGAATATATCGAGGTGCGCTGCATCGACCTCAACCCATTTACCCCCCTGGGTATCGATGCCGAGCAGATCCACTTTCTGGATGTCTTCCTGCTGTATTGCCTGATGGCGGAATCACCGCCCACCGATGAGCAGGAGTACCGGGATATCCTCGACAACCAGAAGGCGGTGGTCTATCGCGGTCGCGACCCCACGCTGACACTCAAGCGCAATGGCGACCGTTGCACCCTTCCGGCCTGGGGCGACGAAGTGTTCGCCGCCATGGCCCCCGTGGCCCGCCTGCTGGACGACGCCAGTGGTGGCGACAGCCACGGGGCCGCCCTGGAAAATCTGTCGCGACGGCTGCGCAATCCGGAGCTGACACCGTCGGCCCGCCTGGTCAACGCCATGGTGGAGCGGGGCATCACTTACTTCCAACTGGGCCTGGCCCAGGCCCGCGCCCTGCGGGAACACTTCCTGGCCAGGAAGCTGGATGCGGAAACCGCCGAGGCCTACCGGCAGATGGCGGAAAAATCCCTCGTCGACCAGGCCGCCATCGAGGCCGGCGACCGCCTCGATTTCGACGCCTTCCTGGCCGCCTACTACAACCAGTACGGCGATCAATCCCAGCTGTGAACTACCTGGCCCACCTGCTGCTTTCCGGTCGCGACCGGGATGTCCAGGTGGGTGGTCTACTGGGAGATTTCGTCAAGGGTCCCCTGCGGGGGGAGTGGCCGGCGGCCATCGAGCAGGGCATTCACCTGCACCGCCGGCTGGACAGCCTGTGCGACCGCCACCCCGCCTTTGTCGCCGCTTCCGGCCTGCTGCCACCCCCCTGGCGGCGCTTTCGGGGCGTGCTGCTGGATGTCTATTTCGACCATCGGCTCGCCAGTCGCTGGCGCGAGTTCCACGGCGAGGCGCCATTGACCGACTATTGCGACGGCTTCTATCGCCACCTGGCGCGCCATCGCGCCATCCTGCCCCCCGCTGCGCGGCGGTTTTGCGATGTGGCGCCAAGGCTGCGCTGGCTGGAGAGCTATGCCGAGGCGCGCGCCCTGCCCGGCATGCTGGACAATCTGGGCCGCCGCCTGCGGCGGCCCATGCCCCTGGGCAGTGCCGTGCCGATCCTGGACGCCGAACGGGATTTTCTCGATCAATGCCTGAACGCCCTGTGGCCGGACCTGCTGGCATTTGCCCGTGAGTATCGCCAGAATATCCCGTCCCAAGGCCACTGAATGACCAGCCATGCCCAGCTCCCGCCAGGTTTTCCTGCTGATCGCCATCGCCTGCGCCGCCCTGATGGGGGTGGCCCTGTACATGGAGCATGTCATGGGGCTGGTGCCCTGCTACCTGTGCATCGTGCAGCGGGTGTTCGTGGTGAGCACCGGTGTCATCGCCCTGGCGACGGTGCTGCACAATCCCGGAGCAACCGGAATCCGCCTGTGGGGACTGCTCACCGCCCTGTCCGCCGGCGTCGGCGGCGGCTTTTCCATCCGCCAGTTGTGGCTGCAGAGCCTGCCGGAGGATCAGGTTCCCGCCTGCGGCCCGCCGGCGGACTTCCTGATGGAACGGTTTTCCTTCCGGGAATGGCTGCCCCTGCTGTTGCGGGGAGACGGCAACTGCGCGGTGGTGGACTGGTCGTTTCTCGGCCTCAGTATCGCCGGCTGGCTGCTGGTGTGTTTTGTGGCCATCATCGCCGCCAGCCTGTGGCAGGTGGCCAGGCCCGTTGTCGCCAAGGGTCGCGGCTGAAAGGGGCGAGGGGCGGGATAGCCCGGCATCGGCGCCACCTCCCGTGCTCCTTGCCCTGCCGCGTCAAACCGTGACCGCGAGGCGGAAGCCCAGAACGCAAAAACCCCCGCCTAATGGCGGGGGCCATGAGGTCGCGGAGCGGGGTTATTCCTCCACCGAGGCCTTGAGCAGCTCCACCTCGAAGATCAGGGTCTGATTGGGACCGATGGGGCCACCGGTGCCACCGGGTCCATAGGCCAGCCCCGGCGGGATGAACAGCCGCCACGTGGCGCCTTCCCGCATCAGTTGCAGCGCCTCGGTCCAGCCAGGGATCACCTGGTTGACACCGAAAGTGGCGGGAGCGCCGCGGCGGTGGGAGCTATCGAACTCGGTGCCATCGATCAGGGTGCCGGTGTAGTGCACCTCGACGGTATCCTCGGCGCCGGGAGACGGGCCCTCCCCCTCCACCAGGATTTTGTATTGCAGGCCGCTCTCCAGGGTCACCACCCCTTCCTTGCCGGCGTTCTCGGCGAGAAACTCTTCGCCCTCCACCTTGTTGGCCTCCGCCAGGGCGTGGTACTGGGCCTCGTATTCGGCAATCTGGTCTTCCTGGAAGGCCTCCAGCACGGCGATCACCTCGTCGTGATCCAGCCTCGGCTTGGCATCGGCCAAGGCATCCTGGACTCCGGCGGAAAAGGCCGCCACATCCACGGCCATGCCCTCCGCCTTGAACTGACCACCGATATTCTGCCCGAAGATGTAGCTGAGCTTCTGCTCCTTGGTGGCGAGCTGCACGTCGCCGCCGTTCACCGCCACGGTCTCCGGGGCGCGGTTGCAGCCCGTCACGAGCACGGCGACCGCCACCAGGGCGGCCAGTTTGTTTACTTTCATAGGGGTTCCTTAACCATGGGCTTGACAGAAGGCGCCATGTTAACCCATTCCTGGCGCTGGGCGCAGGGTTTGCCGGGTAGTTGTTTGCCGGGCAGTTTTCCGGCGAAGAGTTTGGCGTCGAAGGGTTTGGCGGGTAGATCCTCGACCGATTACTGATTGGCGGCTGGCGCTCAGTCCACGCGACGAAACAGCAGATCCCAGACCCCGTGGCCGAGGCGCTCGCCGCGTTGCTCGAACTTGGTGACGGGGCGAAAGTCCGGCCGCGGAACAAAACCACCATCGAGGTCCACATTGCGGTAGCCCGGCGCGGTGGACATCACCTCCAGCATGGCCTCGGCGTACTCCCGCCAGTCGGT
>JBJHDJ010000030.1:0-12962 GCA_050486485.1 Porticoccaceae bacterium | reverse complement strand
GATAACCCGTGGGGCCCTCGTGATAGGCCAGGTAGAGGTGCTCGGCATTGTGCAGGGACACACCCGTCTGACGGTGGGTACGGTGGTTGTACCAACCGATGAAATCCGTGGCGTGCTTCATATGGCTGCGCCGTGCCGTGGGGCCGCCGGCGGCCTGTTGGTAATCCGCCCAGGCGGGATCCTGAATCTGGGCATAGCCGCGGGCCGAGGAGGGCCGTTTCCAGGGTATCACTCCCAGCAGTCTTTGGCGGGGCGGTCGCACATGGCTGCGAAACGAGGACTCCTGCTGGATGAAGGCCATCTGGGTGGCGATGGGTGTGCCCCAGCGCTGCTCCGAGGCGCGGGCGTAGTCATACCAACGGGGCTGCTGGCTGAAAATTGCGCAGAGATTGTCCTGGTTGGAAGGGGGAGAGGGGGAGAACACCGCGCAGCCGCTGGTGAGGACCGCGAGCGCCGCCAGCAGGGTCAGGGCAACACCCCTCGGCGCCCTGCGGTCTCGTGACAGAATGCGGCTCCGTGACAAGCGCAGTCTTGAGCGGATGGTCGCCATCAAGCACATCTCCCGAGGTTCACGGCTGCCCCATGGTAGCGGGCAATCGCCACCCTGACCACCTCGTGCCTGACAGGCTATTGAAAAACGACCTGCGTTGCCATCGCGGCGTTAAAAATCGGCTCAAAATGCTCATTGACTCCGTGTAAACCCCGCTTTTTCGCCGATTTTTGCCATGCGCTGGCTGCCTCGCCTATGTTTCTCGGCAGCCTGCTAACCCACCGGCCCCGCGCTTGGCCGCCCGCGCAGCCACAGCAGGGGCAACCCCGCGGCCAGGACCACCAGGCCGGCTATCGCGCCAGGGCCAGCGTAGCGGATGCTGGACCACATCAACCCCGCGCAAGCCGCGGCAAACAACAGGGGCACCAGGGGGTAGAGCGGCACCCTGAAGGGGCGTGAACGGTCGGGATCCACCGCCCTGAGGCGAATCAGCGCCAGCACGGTGAGCAGCATGAACAACCAGAACACCGGCGCCGTATAGGCCACCATGGTGGCGATACCGTCCCGGGCCACGGCGCCAAAGCCCACCAACGCCAGGGTGATGATGCCCTGCAACGCCAAGGCCCGGGATGGCGTGGCGCCACTGTCGTTCCAGGCGCCGAGCATGGATAGGCGGGGAACATCCCGGCCCAGGGCATAGTAGACCCGGGCGCCGGTGAGGATGGTGGCGTTGATGGTGCTGAGGGCGGCCATGCAAACCACCACGCTCAGCAGGGCGGCGGCCATGGGCCCGGCGACGATGGTCATCAGATCGGCGCCCACGGCGCGGGATTCCCGCAGGCCCTCCAGGGTGAATATGCGCAGGTAGGCCAGGTTGGCCAGCACATACACCAGGCTCACCAGCGCCGCGCCGATCAGTAGCACCCGGCGCATGTTGCGGGTGGGATTGCGCAGCTCACCGGACAGGTAGGCGGCCTCGTTCCAACCCCCGTAGGTGAGCAGCACGAAGATCATGCCCATGCCCAGCATCCCGGCGCTGCTCCCCAAGCTGACGGCGCCACCCCCGTCCCCCGCTGTCGCCGCCAGGGCGGGACTGGCCACCAGCACCACCGAGGCGATCACCCCACCGATGGCCAGCACCGTCAACGAGGTGAACAGCAACTGCAAGCGCTTGGACTCCCGGGTGCCCACCATGTTGAGCAGGGTCAGGCCCGCCACCGCCAGGGCGGCGTGGAGGGCGACCCCCCGATCCCCAAGGGGCACGAGTTGCTGGGCGTACTGGCCGTGGATGAAGGCGGCCGCGGCGATGGAGCCGGTCTGGATCACCGAACCCCGCGCCCAGGCGAACAGGACACTCACCCGGGAGCCCCAGGCCCGGCGCAGGAAGTGGTATTCGCCGCCGGCGTGGGGATAGGCGGACCCCAGCTCGGCGTAGCACAGGGCGCCGAGCAACATCACCAGACCGCCCGCCAGCCACAGGCCCATGTACACCAATGGGGTTTGCGCGTGCTGCGCCACCAGGGGGGGGAAACCGAAAATGCCGATGCCGATGACCACCCCCACCAGCACGGCGACCCCGTCGACGACGGAGAGGTTACCGCGGGGCTGGCCGTGGGCGCGGCTTGTGGAAGCGTCAGCGCCGTCTGGCATGCCAGTCCGCCACGACCCCGTTCTGATCCATAGCCTCCATGCGGTCGCCGTCGACACGGCCGGCGTAGCTCACGCCGTCGATGACGAAACGGATCTGGTCGCCCCGCAACAGGGTATCCTCCAGGGGAAACTCCCGGTGGCCAAGCCTGGCGGTGCCGTCGAACTTCTGGTGGGTCTGGTGGATGCTGAGCTCGAATGTCCCGCCATCAGGCGCCGTGACGAGCCATTCGCCCGAGGCGCGGGCGGGCACGATCCACAGGAACAGCTGGCTGCCCTGCTCGGTGCGCCGCTGATCCGGCTCCCAATCCCCCATGTCAAAGGCGTGGGAGACCACCCGGGTGCCAGGGGCCAGGGTTGTCTGGATCACCGGGCGCAGACGCATATTGACGCCCGGCAACAGGTACATGGTGAGCACGGTGGCATCGGAGAAGTCCTTGTCGAACAGATCACCCTCCTCGAACTCCACCTGCTGCTCGACTCCGGCGAGACGGGCATTTTCCCAGGCTTCGCGAATGCGCTCAGGATCCAGGTCGATGCCGTAGGCTTTACGCACACCCCAATCCCGCACCGCGGCGATGACGATGCGGCCATCCCCGGAGCCCAGGTCCACCAGATAGTCGTCGGGGCCCACTTCCGCCATCTGCAGCATGCGCCTCACCACATCGTGGGGAGTGGGCACATAGGGTACATCCAGGCGGGAGGGCGACATGGGCAACATGGCGACCGGGGATGGGGAGGCACTGGCCGGTGACAGGGTCCACGCCAGCAGGGCCGCGACGAGGATGGTGATCCAACCCGACACGGGTCGAACCGAGGCGATCCAGGGGATCATGGCTTACTCCTGATTGTTGTGTTGGCGTGGCGAGTTTACCCCAGTTCGAACGCTTGCCCGCCAGTCAGGTTTACAGCGTCGACGGGATCTGGCTCTCCCGATCGCCCGCTCAACCCGGTCGGCGGCGCGATAGACCTGGCCACAAGCGCCGCCCCCTCAGGGCCAGCAGGAGCAGGGTCAGGGCCAGATAGCTCGCTGGCTCCACCCAGCCGCTCTTCACCGACCACCAGTAGTGCGCGCAAACCAACAGCGCGGCGACATGGACGAGCTGGTGAAGGGGCTTCCAGCGCCTTCCCAGCGCCCTCGCCAGCGCCGGGATGGAGGTGAGCGCCAGCACCGCCAGGATCAGCCAGGCGGCAAAACCCAGCAGGATAAAGGTGCGCTCCACCAGCTCGGCGCCAATCAGTCGCCAGTCCAGCCCCAGATCGAGCAGCGACCAGGTGGCGACATGGAGACTGGCCCAGACGAAACTCCACAGCCCCAGGGGGCGTCGCAGCCGCAACAGGCGGCTTGCTGACAGCGCCCTCGCCAGGGGGGACACCAGCAGGGCGAGCAGCAGGAGGCGCAGGGCACCGATCCCGAAATAATGCATCAGCCCCTGCACCGGGTCGCCCCCCAGCAGCCCACCGGGCACGGCGTGCAAAAGCCACAGCAGGGGCAGCAGGGCGCCGACATGCACGGTGACCTGAAGCAACCTGATCACCGGCGCTGACTTGGGTCGATTCTGTCCGCTTCGCCATCGGCGCCACTGCCGCGGAGACAACGGCGGCACAGTCGCCAACGGCACCCCGCAAACGGTCCCCGCCGCTGGCGAATATTAATGACTTTGGGCTTCATCAAGTAGCAGCTCCGCCAGCACCGGCACCTCCGCCAGGGCACGCAGGGCGTCGTTGAGGTGGGTGCAGCCATCCACCCTGGCCAGTTGCTCCAGCACCGCGCCCCGCAGCTTGCCAAGGGGCGTGCCCAGCAGGCGCTCGATATTGCCGGTGGCCGCCGGACAGGAGCGGTAGGGCAAGGTGCCCGGCGTAGCCTCCAGGGTGAGCAATTCGTAGCTGACCGGGTCGGCGCTGGCGCTCAGCCGGTACTCGTGCACCGCCACGCGCCCACCCCGAGGGGTGCTGGCGGAATCCTGGAAACCGGCGCTGATGCGGATCAGATCATCCTCCCGCCACACATCGATGCGGCGGGCGCGACGAAAATGGGCGCCTGAGTCGTCGGGCAACTCGTGCCAACTGTGGGGGTCCCCTGGACAGGGCAGCGACGACACTGGGGTGATATTGACACTCATCGCCGCCATGCCATCGTCTTCAAGGGAGCTGGCTCCCGGCCGAAACCCGATGCAGACCCCTTCCATGGAGCGCCGCGACCATTGCTGCTCCTCGCGATCGCGGCGCTGCTGCTCCAGCCAATCGTCGAGCCATTGGGTCCAGCCAAACATGGCGATCAGACTGCTGCCGGCGAGGTCGTCCACCAGCAGATACAGTGGCGACCCGGCGGTGCGCTCCTCGGGCAGGACGGTATTCAGCGCCTCCCGCAGATGACCACCGCCCTTGGCGCCCACCAGACCGCCGATGGCCGCGCGGGGCGGCATCGACTCGATGTGGTGGATGACCCGGTCCACGCCAATCGTGGCCACCAGGCGATCCTCCGCCGCCGTCACCGGGGTAGCGCCGTCTGCCGGCGTGATCAGATCCCGGGCGCGGCCTTCGAAGCGCATCGGCGTCCCCGGAGCATCCTCCGGCCAGGTGACATCGATGGAAGCGGTACGGCGCACGGAGCCGGGGGGCCGCGGCGGCGAGTGACCGTGGGGGTTGCGGGGGGGATGAGCGGGCTCCACCAGATGGGGACGCTCGGCGAACACTTCAGGCTCTTTCATCAAGGACGCGCCTCGGCGGGTGGTGCGCGGCGCCATGGGCGCCGCGACGGGAGTGGCTGTGGGCCCCTATGGTCTCCCCAACCCCCGTCGCCATGCAAGCCCGCCACTCCGCGGGCAACCTTCGCCCATGGCGCCCATGGCGCCCATGGCTCAACCGCCGGGACCTTTGCCGTCAGCGGCGCTTTCCGCCGCGTGCTTGTCAAAGGCCCGCTTGGTGCCCTCCAGCAAGGCGCCGAAGAACTGCTCGCGGTTCTCGCGCTGCCACTGGAAGGATTTGACCCGGTTGCTGTTGTCGCCGTTTATCTCCGGCAGCACATAGCGCATCATCATTTCCAGGGAACGCTTCTTGTCCTCGAAGCGCGCCCAATTCTTGTCGAACAGCAACAGACAACCGAAATCCGGCACCTTTTCCTCCAGGCGACGAATCTGGGCGATGGCGTCATCGGGTGTGCCCACCACCGCCTCGCCGCGCTCGATGAGATCCTCGATGGTCCAGTCCGCGAAGGTGTCCTTCAAGTGTCCCGACTGGTTGGCGAAGTATTTCTGGGTGGTCTTGTAACCTTCCCGCACCTGGTCCATGGCCTGATCCCGGGTCTCGGCGATGTGCATGTCGGTGGCGCAGCGCAGCGCCGCCGGGCTCATGGTGTGTCCGTGCCTGGGCGCCGTGTCACAGGCGATTTTCCAATTGGCGGCAAGGGCGTCGTAACCGTCGCTGGAGGTGGCCGCCAGGCACAACATGCCGGCGCCGTACTTGCCCGCCAGGGTGCCGCCATTGGGCGACATCATGCTCGCCACGCACAACTCGAGATGGCCATTACAGGGCAGGATCTGGCAGTGGGCATCCACCAGGTTGTACCAACTGGTCTGCTCGGTGACCCATTCACCGCGCAGCAGCCGGGAAATCACATCGATGCCCTGGGCGAGCTTGTCCCGGGACTCCCGCGCGTCGATGCCGAGCATGTGGGCGTCGGCGGTGAGCAGACCGGGACCGGCGCCGAATATCAGCCGGCCACGGGTGAGGTGATCGAGCTGGGTGAGGCGGTGGGCGGTCATCAGCGGATTGTGGTAGGGCAGCGACACCACGCCGGTGCCCAGCTTGACGCGACTGGTCCGCTGGGCGGCGGCTGCGATCATCAGTTCCGGGGAGGCAATGGTCTCGTACCCGCCTGAGTGATGCTCCCCATACCAGATTTCGTCGATGCCGATACGGTCGGCAAACTCGGCCAGCTCGAGATCCCGTTCGAAGCAAAGCATGGGGTTTTCATTGAGCGGGTGAAAGGGGGCGACAAACAGCCCCAGGCGAAGTTTTGTCTTGCGCATTTGACATGCCTCGTACAGTTTTAAGGAATTTATTCAATTATGTTTCCGTGCCAGCTTACGCGCTGGCCACTGGGCGCGACCATGACGCCATGGCACGGCACCTTGGTGCTGGCGGCGTCAAAGGCCCGTGAATACCTGGACTCCAATCAAGACAAACAACAGTCCCAACCCGGAAGACTACTCACTCCTCGAGAGCTACTCAAATCACCCATGCGTAAACCCATGGCCCAATGCCAACGAGGTCATGTTTGACTTCCCTTGGGGAAAAGCTCCGCAATATTGTTCCGCGGAAGGGCGGTCCATCACCCGCTCACCCTGCTGGCAACGGGCCCCTGGGTCGGAGGCCAAGTCTGCTTATTGTTATGATTTCATCAGGGAGCCCGTGGAAAATGCCTGAATCATCCTGCCTGCCGTCAACCCACCGCAAGGAAGCCCATAACGGCATGGGCTCGTTTATTCGTCACTTGAAACACTGAGCGCCATGCCGGGCTACCATGCCCATTGGAAAGCCTCACTCCTCCGCTTCTGTCTGCCGGTAGCAGACGCTGAACAGGATCTCCGCTATGCCAGCAACGCCGCCTCCCCTTCGGCCAACTCCCAGATCGGTGTCAATGCCTCGGTCGGCTTTTCGGAAACGATCCATTTACACATTCTTCTCAGAGGCTCGATGCCATCCTGGGGCCCCACCAGACCCGGGCCGTTGAAGGCGTACCCCAGGGAAACGAACCGCTGCCCGCCATACAGCGCCGCCTTGTGACGCACCACCGTCATCAGCTCATCGGGGAACACCCCAACGGTCTGGGTATAGGCATCCACGGCGCCGAGCACTTCCTCGAGGGTATCCACCGGCACCAGGTTGACCGTGCGGTCGGCGAGCTCCGCGACGAAATCCACGGCATCGGCGGTGCGGGAGACGATGACGGCACCCTCCCCCTCCTCGCCGCCAATCACCTCGTACCAGTCGTCGTTGAGGCGCAGCGAGTCGACATGGGATCTCAGCTGGGGGTCATAGGCCTTGGGCCTGGTGCTGAAATCCGCGGGCAGCTTCATCATCTCGTCGTAAACCATGCGACCGAGGCGGACCAGGGTATCGACACCGGCCTGGTCGGTGCCCGACATGGCGTAGACCACCCGGCAATTGGAGCAGGCGGTCTGATTCATGGCACCCACATCGGCGGCGATGCGCCTGGCGGTTTCCAGCAGCATCCCGTCGCTGCTGAGCGCCCCCTCTCCAACAATGCTGGCGCTGCTCTTGGGGTCCAGGGAGATAAGCTCGAGGCCGGGCTGAATATATTTGGTGACATGCTTCACCGACGCCAGCCCACCCCAGGCAATGATTTTCTCGATGTTGTGGGGTCGGTAGAGCTGCTGTTCGAATGCTTCATCGCCACCCCGCCAATAGGCGACCGCCAGATGCCTGGTGATGGGGTGATCCGGGGCGAAGTCACACATGGTGCGGGCAATGGCCCCGGTGGTGAAGGGGTCGTTGGAGGGCACCTTGATAATGGTGTCACCGCGGGTGACGGCGCCGCGAATCAAGGTGAGGGCGCCGAGCACCGGGCCGTTCCCGGCGACGATATGCAGGGCACGGGCGCCGTAGGCCCGAATCGATACCACGGAACCGTTTATCAAGGTCTCCACCCAACCCTCGAGATAGGGAATGCCCACGCTCAACTCACACCACTCCTTGATGCGTTCGCGATCGAACATGGAGGGCATGGTGGCGTAAAAACCGCGCACGATCGGCGGTGTTGCCGGCGCGGTGAGATAACTCAGTTCACAGGCCTCCTGCATATAGGCGTTTTTGCCAAAGTCGAGCTGTTTTCCCAGCTCTTCGAGATAGTCGAGAATCTCGTCAAAGGTCAGTTGATACAGGTCATCCATTTTGCCGGGGCTGCCAAGGGGCAGTTGACCGACGATTTTGTGGGGATCGGGCGCCAGAAATGTGATGTCGCCGCCGCGGCCACCAAACTCCACGAGATCGGTGTCGATGACTTTTCCTCGGATAACGGCGGGACATAGGGGTTTTTGAGTCATGGAAATCACCTGGTCAAGTACTGTACAAGGGTTGCTGATGGGCCCCAAGGGAATCCGTGCAGCTAAAGCTCGAGGCCACGCTCTTTAGGTTTCAAGGGAAGTGAGATAGTCCAGGGCCTCCGCCTGGGCCCCGGGGGTGGCCGCGCAGGTGATCTTGTCGTCACCCCCTTCGAGTTCGCTGAAGCGTTGCACAGCACCCTCCACATACAGTGTCGAACGCCCACAGGGACAGGGGTCGTCCCAATTGACCGTGATCCTGTCGCCGGTCACGATGCCGCCCCAGGTTCCCTCCTGGGTCATGTCGAAGAAGGCGGCCCGCCCTGTCTGCACGCCGCCGCGGGGCAAGGGCTGGCCGCTATCGCGATCCAGCACGAAAACCGTCAGCCAGGGCAGGAAGTGATAGCGATTGTGTTCGCAGGTGATACTGAAGGCGTTCATCTCCGTCATGCCGTAGCTCATTCGCAACCGCGACACACCAAAAAAATCGAGAATGATATCGTCCACATTGTCGGGCAATACCATGCCCTTGGCGCCACCGCCCCCCATGACCACGGAGTCGGGGGTGAAGACACCCCGTATCCCCTCCTCGAGACCGCGCCGGGCCACCTCGTAGAACATGCTGGTGGTGCCCAGGGCAATGACCCGTTGACCGCGCAGCTTTTCCGTCATCTCGCGAATAAAGGCGGATTGTTGCGCCGGCATGTCGCGCTGCATCGCCTCCAGCTCGCCGCGGCGTTCCAACAGCGATTCGGGAACATCGACCCGGGAAATATCGCCCTTGGCCGCCGCCTGACGCAGCCGTGCCGCCAGCCACATCAGGTCGCTGCTGATCTTGTAGGGGAACGCCGTGTGCAGGTAATTCTCATCACCTAGCCCAAAGGCCTCCATCAGATATTTGGCAAACCCTCCCATCGAGGAATGACCGTCACGGTACAGGGGCGTGAGCACATGCAGCTTGTCGTGGAGATCGCCGGGGGTTGGCTCCTGGCCAAAGGTCTGAAGTATCTGCACCCGGAACCCCTGGGCCGACAGGGAGTAGTCGCGCTTGGTTTTCGGGAAAAAGGACATGGTGCCGCTGGTGCCCGACGATGTGGCGGCATCCAGGGGCGTCCTGTCCCTGAGCAGGGTGAGCCAGTCGTCGATGGACCGGCAATCCGACACATCCACCTGGGACAAATCGCAGGTGGTCAGTCGCCCCAGCCAGGTGGTCAGCTGATCGAAACGGCGCTTGGCGAGCAGCGACACCGGATAGGATTTATAGACATTGTGCTCGAACAGCAGTGGCGCGGCCTCGTTCAGCGAGGCCACGGCGCCAATGCCCTGGGCGTCGGCGAGCTTGGCGAGCACGGGGATCTGCTCGCGCCGCTCCGCCAGCCTGAGGTTGAGGGCCGCCAACTGGACGGCTTCCGCTTCCTCGCGGGGAATCGAGTGAATGCGTGTATTGGAATGACCGAAATGGGCGTAGGGATCGCTCATCCAGGCGAGGGCCTGGCGCTCGGCATCCGCTTCGGCAATGGGACTCTTGGCGCTGGTGGTCATGATCATCTCCTGGGTGTTATGCCTCGATGCCCGGTGGGCAGAGGTGGGTGATGGTTATCGGCGGCCCGGGACAAACCGCGTGATGGATACCAAGAAAGGCTAGTGAAGCACCTTTCTTCCCGCAAGGTCGTTTCCGCCGCCCCCGCCACGATCAGGCCCTGTTCAGCGGGGTTTGCCGTGGGCTTTCAACATCCCCGCACCCACCAACAGCAGCAGGGCGAAGGCCACCCCGGCTCCCGCCAGCAACGCCGCACTGGGCCCAAGGCGATTGGCCAGGGGTTCAACCGCCACGATGGACAGGGGAGAGGCCAGCGTGATGGCCGCTCTCACCAGGCCGACCGCACGCCCCTGCCGGTGGGCCGGCACCCGTTCCCCCAGGGCGGTCATCAGGTTGGCAAACAGCCAGGCCGATCCGAAGCCATAGACGATCATGCCGGCGACCAGCAGGACCAAATTGCTGGTGAAGGCCACCATCGCCAAGCCGATACCGGCGACGGCGAAGCTCGACAGAAAGACCTGGTGGATGGACAACAAGCGCAGCGCCTGGCCATAAAGGGCGGCGAGAATGGCGCCGATGATCGAATTGACGGTCATCACCATGCCGATGACAGTGGGGCTGGTGACACCGATATCGGCGGCCTGAAAGGGAACATAGACAATCGGCAAGTAGTAAACCGTGCCAATGAGAAAACCGGCGATGGCGTATCGGAAGGGAAACCATTCCAGGAAGCGGGTATCGTCCGTCGCAACGTCCGTGGCGGCCTTGTCGGTGACGGGTTTTGTTCCGCCAGTGAACAGCGCCACCAGCGCCAGGGCCAGTCCCAACCCGTAGAGCGCAAAGGGCAACCGCCAGCCGTATTCACCGAGATATCCCGCCAGCGGCAGAATCACAATGGCGGCGACCATCGAGACGGACACATGCAGGCCGATCCACTTGGCCCGCTGGTTGGCCACCAGGCGCTTGTTGACCAGGGCGATGCACAGGGTGGTTATGGCCGAGGCCCCCACCCCCAGGAAAAACCGTGACACCAGCAGCAGGTCGAGCCGCGCCAGATACAAGCCTGCCGTGCCCGCCAGGGCATAAAGCAGGCAAAATCCCAGCAGAATCCTTTTCAGGCCCAGACGATCCGCCAATACGCCCGCCAGGGGCGACCCGACGATGGTCGCCAGGCCAACGATGCCGATCATCTGCTTGATGAGGAATTTGTCCTGCGCGCCGACGGCAAGCGCCGCCTCGATGCGGGGCAGGATGGGCACCACGGCGGTGACCGCCAGTGTCACCGCCACGCCACCGCAGAGGACGATGACCTTCTCGCTCCAGTGCAGGGGATTGTGCTCCCGATCCACCGTGGTAGCGGTTGTCACCGGGGATCTCCTGTTGCCGCGAACGACGCCAGTGACGCAGCCAGGCCGACGGCGTCAAGGGCGGGACCGCGGCGGCCTGCCATCATGGGGACGGGTCGAACTCGATGGGCAGGCCGCGCAACCCCCAGGCGCCGGGAAATGGCCGGAATCCCAGCGGCCCCGGGGATTTCGGGTTGCGGATGCGCTGGGCGATCAGGTGCAGGCCCTCGTGAATTTGCGCCCGGGCGATAAACTGTCCCAGGCAGATGTGGGCACCGAGGCCAAAACCGATATGGCGGTGGCTGTGCTCCCGATCGGGATCGAAGGTATCGAAGTTGTCCACATAACGGGGGTCGTGGGTGGCGACACCGAGGGGGAACCAGACGATGGCGCCCTTTTCCAGCAGGGTATCCCGATAGACAATATCCTCCCCCAGGATGCGCTGGGTCGAAGTGGTGCTGTGATAGCGAAACGCCTCTTCGACGACCTTGCGGGCATAGTCGTAGTCCTCGCCACAACGCCGGTACATCTCGGGATATTCAAGCAGCTCCCACAGGGTCAGGGTGAGCATGTTCTTCGAGGTATCGTAGCCGGCGACGAACAGGAAAATCAGGATGTCCGCCAGTTCGCGGTCGCTCAGGCCGTCGTTTTTCTGGACGTCGTTTTTCTGGACATCCAGCAACAGATCGAGCAAATCCGGCTCCTCGCCACGCGACCCGCTGGCGCGCCGCTCGGCGATCAGGTCATCGACGAAATTCTCCATGGTCACCACCCCCTCTTGCATGGCCGGCAGCCACTGAGGGTCCATGCTGGTACTCAGGCCGATGGCCTCCATGGCCGAGCGCAATCCGGGAATGACATCGGGAGAGGCGCCTATCAACCGGCACATCACAGTGATAGGGAAATAAGACGCGAACTCCTCGAAATCGAACGCCCCCTTGGGGGTCCATTGGTCCAGCAACCCGGTGATTACCTCCCGCATCAAGGGACGATGGCGGTTGGCCTGCCGTGGCGTGAACGAGGGCGCCAGAATGTCCCGAATGCGTCTGTGGACATCCCCTGACATGTTGAGCATGTGGCGCTGTTGGAAGTTGCCCCAGGGGGTTCCCTCGGCGCCCATGATCTCGACGATATTGTCGTAGAGCATGCCCATGCGCTCTTCCCCGACAAAGAAATCCCGCATCGCCTGATAATCGGTGACCACATAGCCGAGCACCCACCGCGCCAGCCAGGGGTGACGCGCCCGCGCCTCGGCAAAATAGGGAAAGGGATCCCGGGCAAAGGCGTCCTTCTCCATTTCCAGATAGGGTAAATCCAAATCCGCGGCCAATTGCATCGTCATCTCCTGTTAGGCGCAACCTGCGCCCGTCCTGTCGCCATCATGACCCAGTGGGCTCTGCTCAGTTATTGCAATCCGTTTCCGCAACGCCGACCGACCGGGATGCCGTCTCGAACAGCGAGAGGGATCTTATTCAGCCGTGGCTCAAACTCCCTCGCCGTCACCCTTGCCCTGTCACCCACCCCCGGGGGTGGGTTTTCGCCCGGTCTTTTCCTCCCATTTGGCGAAGGCGGCATCGGCCCCCTTCTGACGCTCCGCCTCGAGCCGATCGATGGCGTTGGCAAGATCGTTGTAGGAGTCCTGCCGGTTGCGGTTGGTGTTGGCGAAATGGGGCATGACGAAACGGGCATAGAGTTCGTAGCTTTTCTTTGTCTCCTCCCAATCCGCCCAATTGTGGGCCTGCAACAGCAGCACCCCGAACTCCCCCTGCTTGGCCTGCAGTTTCTCGATCATGGCGATGGCCTCGTCGGGGGTGCCAATGACTGCGCGACCGGAATTGACCAGGATATCGGCGGGATCACCGCCGCTCATGCCT
>JBJHDJ010000029.1:0-13166 GCA_050486485.1 Porticoccaceae bacterium | reverse complement strand
CAATGGTGCGGATGGCTTCCAGGTCGTTGTAGGGTGCGCGCACGAAGCCGCTCACCAGGGGCTCGAACCCGGCCTGCACCTTGCGGTTGCCGGTGGCGGTGAGGGTGGCCAGGGTACGGCCGTGGAAGGCCTGCTCCATAACGATGATGGTGGGCAGCTTGACCTTGCGCTGGTGGCCGTACAGGCGCGCCAGCTTGATGGCCGCTTCGTTGGCCTCGGCGCCGGAATTGCCGAAAAACACATTGGTCATTCCCGACAACTGACACAGGCGGTCCGCCAGTTGCTGTTGCACGGGAATGTTGTAGAGATTGGAGCAGTGCACCAGGGTTTGCGCCTGCTGGGAGACCGCTCGGGTCACCGCCGGGTGGGCGTGGCCGAGGCCGCACACCGCTATGCCGGACAGGGCGTCCAGATAGGATTTACCGGCGTCATCCCACACCGTGGCGCCCTGGCCACGGGTGATGGTGATGCTGCGCTCACCGTAGGTGTTCATCAGGGTCCGGGTCGTCATGGCCGACTCCAACACAGGGTATTTTCTGGTGGCGAAAATGACAACAGGCAGCGGTGCTGCCTGCTGGAAAAGGGGCGAATGGTAGCGCCAACACCCGGGGTTTGCAATGGGTCTCGGTGGTGTGCGACGGTGAGAGTTGGCCGGGGCCGGCAAAGGGTTGGAGCATCGGTTATACTGCCACCCCTGACGAAAACCCCAACACGCTGGACAGTCCCGATCCCATGGCAATGTTTGAATCCCTCAGTGACCGCCTCTCCCAGAGCCTGCGCAAGATTACCGGCAAGGCCCACCTTTCCGAGGACAATATCCAGGATTCCCTGCGGGAAGTGCGCATGGCCCTGCTGGAGGCCGATGTGGCGCTGCCGGTGGTCAAGGATTTCATCGACCATGTGCGCAACCGCGCCCTCGGCGTTGAGGTCAAGCGCAGCCTGAACCCGGGTCAGCAGTTCCTCAAGATCGTCCAGCAGGAGCTGGAGGCGGTGATGGGCGCCGCCAACGAGGAACTCAACCTGGCGGTGGCGCCGCCGGCGGTGATTCTCATGGCTGGCTTGCAGGGCGCCGGCAAGACCACCTCCGTGGCGAAGCTGGCGCGCCACCTCAAGGAGCGTCACAAAAAGAAGGTGATGGTGGTCAGTGCCGATGTCTATCGCCCCGCCGCCATCAAGCAGTTGGAAACCCTGGCCGCCGATGTCGGCGCCCTGTTCCATCCCAGTAGCGCCGATCAGAAACCCCTGGCCATTGCCGCCGCCGCCGTTGACGCCGCCCGCAAGGCCTTTGCCGATGTGCTGATCGTCGATACCGCCGGCCGCCTGCACATCGACGGCGAGCTGATGGAGGAGATCAAGGCCCTCCATGGCGCCCTCAAGCCGGTGGAAACCCTGTTTGTGGTGGACGCCATGATCGGCCAGGACGCCGTCAACACCGCCCGCGCCTTCAACGATGCGCTGCCCCTCACCGGGGTGGTGCTCACCAAGGCGGATGGCGACGCCCGCGGCGGCGCCGCCCTGTCGGTGCGCCATGTCACCGGCAAGCCCATCAAGTTCCTCGGCGTGGGTGAAAAGACCGACGCCCTGGAACCCTTCCATCCCGACCGCATCGCCTCCCGCATCCTCGGCATGGGGGATGTCATGTCCCTGATCGAGGACATGGAGCGCAAGGTCGACAAGGCCAAGGCGGAGAAGCTCGCCAAGAAGGTGCAGAAGGGCAAGGGTTTCGACCTGGAGGATCTGCGCGACCAACTGCAGCAGATGCAGAACCTGGGGGGGCTTGGCTCCATGTTGGAAAAGCTTCCCGGCATGGGCAATGTGGCGCAGCTGGCCGAGCAGTCCAGCATGACATCCCAGTTCAGGCGCATGGAGGCCATCATCAACTCCATGACACCCAGGGAGCGGTCCAACCCGGACATTCTCAACGGCTCCCGCAAGCGGCGCATCACCCAGGGTTCCGGCACCACCATTCAGGATCTCAACCGCCTGCTCAAGCAGCACAAGCAGATGTCCAAGGTCATGAAGAAAATGAAAGGCAAGGGCATGGCCAATATGATGCGCGGCTTGGGGGGCAATCTGCCCCAGGGGGGCGGCTTGCCGCCCGGCTTCAAGCTCTGAGTCGCGCCGTGCAGTTAGGCAGTGCAGCCAGGCGCGGGGAAATTTTGCGGCGATTGCCCGCCGCGGCAATCCATGGCACTCTTTCCGGGCAACAATGTGGGCGACAACGCAGTCGTTGTCCTGAAACTTTTAATAACTTACGGGGGTTATATGTCCGTTTTCCAGTTTATCAAACCCGCCCTGGTGGTAAGCGCCGTGCTGTCCCTGGGAACGCTCTCCGCGGGCGCCCTGGCGATTGGTGAACACTGTGGCGAGGCGCCACAGGCGCCAGAGGTCGTGGATGGCGCCAGCGTGACCATGGATGAGCTGGTGGCCAACAGTGAGCAGGTCAAGGCGTTCATCGATCAAGCCGACGCCTACCTGGATTGCCGTGAGGCGGTGATGCCCGGCGAAGCCTACCAGGCGCTTTCCCGGGCGGACAAGCGGCAGTACCGCGACGCCAACAGGGAAGTGCTCGATGCCCGCAACAAGATTGGTGATTCCTTCAACCAGGAAGTCGCCGAGTTCCAGAAAGCCAATCCCTGACAGGTGGCTGGTGGCGGGTTTGTCCCCGCCGCCAGCGCTCCGCGCCCATGCCGCGTACCCTGATCCTCTACACGGGCGACGGTTGTCATCTCTGTGACCAGGCGCGGGATCTGATTCTGTCACAGCTGCCCGAAGGTTGGCGCCTGCGGGAGATCGATATCCGGGGCGATGACGAACTCCGTCGGCGCCATGGTCATCGCATTCCCGTGGTCGCCGTGGAGAGTGACGGCGAGGGTGGTGGCAAGAGGGTTAGCGAAAAAGCCTGGCCATTCACCCCCGGGCAGTTGCGGCGCCTGATGCAGGCTGGCGACTGACCTTCGCGGCCATAATCGCCTCTGGCCTACACTCCTTGGCCAAGGGCATAATCTCCCCCAGTGAACACCCCCTCGCCACCGACGCCAGGACGAGAAATGACTGCCAATATTGTCGATATCACCCTGCAAAACGCCCAGCAATATCTGATCGATGAGTCCCGGGTACGCCCTGTGCTGGTGGATTTCTGGGCGGACTGGTGCGCCCCCTGCAAGGCGCTCATGCCCATACTGGAAAAGCTCGCCAATGAGTACAACGGCGCCTTTCTGCTCGCCAAGGTCAACGCCGACCAGCAGCAGGAGATCGCCGGTCAGTTTGGCGTTCGCAGCCTGCCCACCGTGGTGGTCATGAAGGATGGGCAGCCGGTAAACGCCTTTCAGGGGGCGCAGCCGGAAACCGCCATCCGCCGCCTGCTGGATGAATACCTGCCCAAGCCCTGGGATCTCAAGCTGCAACAGGCCCAGGAAGCCATCGAGGCGGGCGACCTGGCCAATGCGCTGTCCCTGCTGCGCCTGGCCCACGAGGAATCCGGTCAGCGCAGCGACATCGGCATGATGATGGCCCAGGTGCTGCTGATGATGAATCGCGGCGACGAGGCCGGCGCTGTCCTCAAGGCCATCCCCATGAAGGACCACGACGCGGTTTACCAACAGTTGGTGGCCCAGGTGGAATTGCAGCAGGAGGCCGCCAAGACCCCGGAGATCCAGGAGCTGGAGGAGCGCCTGAACGCCGATCCGGATAACCTGGAATTGGCCTATGAACTGGCGGTGCAGTTCAGCCAGCATCAGTTCCAGCGGGAGGCCCTGGTGTTGTTGCTCGACCTGCTGCGCAAGGATGTGAATTTTCGAGAGGGTGGCGCGAAAAAAATCTACCTCGACATTCTGGCCACCCTCGGCAAGGGGGACCCCCTTGCCGTGGAGTACCAGCGCAAAATCTACAACCTGCTGTATTGACGGGGGGAGCGATGTACAAGCTTTGCTTCTTCGTCCCTGAAACCCATTTGGAGATCGTCAAGAACGCCGTGTTCGACACTGGCGCCGGCCGGCTTGGCGACTACGACCACTGCTGCTGGCAGACCCTGGGGCAGGGTCAGTTTCGCCCCCTGGAGGGCAGTAACCCTTTTCTGGGGAGCAAGGGGCTTGTCGAGCAGGTGCCGGAATACAAGGTCGAGCTGGTGTGCGAGGATCATCTCATCGAGGCCGCCATCCAGGCGCTGGTGGAGGCGCACCCCTATGAGGAGCCAGCCTATGATGTGATCTCCCTGGAGGAATTTTAGGCAGTATCTGGGCAATGAGAAGTTTGGGTGTCCTGCTCCGCTTAGCTCGTCAACCAGGATTGCGGGGTTTTGAGTGTCGAAATTTTATTAATATTCTGTTTTAAGCATTTGATTAAATGGGTAATGGCGTCCGGGCAGACGCCAAAAAGCAAAGGCATGCTATTGATCAATAAGGATATTTTTATATCCAATATCAGAGATACCCCCAAAAGTACCCCCAGGCAGGCAATGTACCCCCTTGTTTTTATCCCTTGGGGGGTGCCGAAGGCTAGGCTGTTTTCCTTGGCAGGAAGCGGAACCCCCTTAAAGGCTTGTGGCTTTGAATGTGAAACGGGGTTCGAATTACCCGCAAGAGGATTGCCCTGGAAGAACCTAACACCCCCTCCAGAAACTCCCGCTTGCAAACACAGACAGGGGCCGGCGGTCTAGGGTTCATGGCCTCTGAAGTTTTGACCCGCCCTACCTGGAATCCCCCCCCTGTTTTTTTCGTCTGCCATAAAAAAACGATTCGGCGGGCGGTGTCCGCTTGATCGGCCCCAAACTTTTGCAAGCCCCCGGCACTTCCCGCGAGATACAGGCGGCGCCTCGAAAGAGACCCGAACCATACCCCTGGCGCAGCTTTCTTAAACAACAAAGGGGATGGGGGGGGTTGTGCGTATATGCGCCCCCTTCAAAAACCGTGGGAACAATGGGAATGTGGGAACAAGTGCGCTAATGCAATGAATTATCAAGGTTAATTTGTTCCCATTGCCGTGGGGTAAGTGTTCCCACAAGAAAACCGTGGGAACAAAAGGGGGTGGACTTGCTTGGTGCTGGGGAGACAGGCTCGTATCATCCGGGAAGCTTCGCGCCTTCGGCGCACCCCCGGAGGGACGGGGGGTGGCATGCCGGGGATCTGTTACCGGGTGGAATCCGCACCCAGGCAATAAACCCCGTCGAGGCCCTCAAACCGCACCCGGCCCGTTGCCGTGAATGCCTGGTGTATCGCCTCCAGGGTGGCAGTTTGGACATTTGGCACCCCATCCACGGATTCCAGCCGTTTGATAGTCATGGAGCTAATCCCCGCTTGTTCTTCCAGGTCGCGGACTGACCACTTTAGCAAGCCCCTTGCCATCCGGCATTGAGCGCCACTCATAAACATGGCGGAATCATCCTTCATTGTCTGTGTGTCTATATTAGAACACTAAGAAACAAAAAAAGATAATTTTTTTTCCAAAAAGTCTTGCATTGTTGGTCATGATGTTCTAAATTAGAACACAAGAAAGCAAAACGGGCCTTGCAAGTGCGCCAACACTCGAAAGGCCCTAACCACAACAGAAACTAGACAGGAGTTTCAGCCATGGCTACCCAACACTATACCATCCATTCTGATGTTCAAATTGATCGCAACCGCAAAATTCTGAATGTGCCGGTTCTTTCCACTGTTTTTGAGGATCGCGTTATTGCTGAAAAAATGCTGGCAAATGTCCGGCGCACCATGCCCCTCGCCTTTATCAAAACCCAGGCGGTTCACTGACCCCAGCCAGGGCGGCGGATATGCCGCCCTGCCCACTGCGAAGGTTGCCAATTGTCCGCCAGGACGGGGTGACCGTGGCCAAACGATACGGAGAATGCACATGACAAACCAAGACAAGCAGCGCAAGAAACTGGTTACCGATGCACAGAACACCAGCTTCAAAATTGCTGCCATTGCGAAGGCACTGAATGGGTTTCTCTCAGAGGGGGAATTCCTGCCGGATCATGAAACCCCAATACTTGACATCAATACCAGTGACGCCATTGTGTTTACCTGGATGCTTCTGGATCTGTGCAAGGAACAGCAAAACCGCCTGGATATGCTGGAAAAAACCATATAAACCCAGCGGCGCTACACGCACCCCCAATTCAACAAGGGGCCTTCCGGCCCCTAGAATCCCGCCACTTCATCGGCCCAAGAATCCGGCGCAGGGGGGGGCCGGTCATCATCCCCGCCAGCACCCGCCAGCAGCACGGGGAGGCGGATCACATAGCAGCCCACGGGCCTTTTCCCGCTGCCAGGCAACCGCACCTTTTTGGTGTAGCGGGTCACTCCCTTTTCGTTGTCCGTTTCCAGGGCGCCAGCCTCGAACAGCACCCGGGCCACCCGCTTGGCATCGAGGCCCTTGGCCATATCCTTGAAGCCATCGGGGGGCAGGTAAAACACGGATTCGGTGGTGTCGCCATCCATGGAGTCCCGCTCTTCCTCGGTCTTGCGAAACCCCCAGCGGTCCATGGTGCGGGGGGTGTGTTCATCCACCCGGGCGCCGTCGCCTTCCCAGCGGGTAAAGCGGGATTCCCCGTACTTGGTGAGCATCAACCGCACATGGGCCAGGGCTTGGGTATCTTCAAGGCTACCAGCACCCCCACGAAAGCCCAGCCAGGCCCGGAAACACTCCCCAGCCGCTTGCGTGGCCCATCCGTAGGGCCAGCCGGTGATCCCCAGCATGGTGGCATATTCGCCAGCGGCGGCCACCAGTGCGAACTTGTCCGCTGCCCTGTGGGCCTGCCCGCTGGCATCCCTGGCCAGGTGTGCGGCCTTGAATCGCTCCACGGTGGCGGTGATATGCTTGGCTATGTCCCTGGCTTCTGGCTTCGCGGTGAGGGCTTGGAGAAATTGCACAATGGGGGTGCCGTGGAATTGCCGTGCCTGGTGCAACAGGTGAGCGGACAAGTCCGCACCCCCGGCCATGCCCTTGGCGTCCTGGTAGATACCCAGGCGCTTTTGATCCGTCCCGCAGGTGTGCGGGTTCGCGGGTATCGTCAGTAAGCGAATTTCCATGCCCGCTTGTGGCTTTTTGTGGGCTTCCGCCATGTGATCCAACAGGGTTTTTTCCCCGCTCGACAGGAACACCACCCGCCAGCGGTGGCTTGTGCCCCGTGCGCCACCGGTTTCCGTGGCGCGGGATTTTCCTTCACCATTGCCCAGCATGTAAACGGTTTCCCCCACAATGCGGGGTTCAATCTGGCCAATCTCATCGAGCACCAGCAGACAGTCAGAATGGGCGGCGGCGGTGGCTTCCAGGGCGTTGTCAGTGGCCCGCCAGGTTCGCGGGTAATGATCCGGGTGGCCATACACCGAAGCGGCCACCTTCAGCAGAGTGGACTTGCCCAGGCTGGAATCCCCCACAAAGTGAAAACCGCAGGTTTCAGACCCTCGAATGTGGAGCATCGGCCCCGCGAAGGCGGCGGACACGGCAAAAGTCATCAGGCTGTTGCCGACACAGCAGGCGCCAACATGCTCCCGCCATTGCTCCACGGTGCCCGCCTGGCCCATCTTGCACAGTGGCGGGGCGTCACTGTAGTAGTGCAAGGGTTCCAGGGGGGTGCCCAGCACCTTATCCGGCAACAGGAAGGCGGCACCATGCCACCCCATGCGCTCCACCAGCCGCACCCGTTCGCGGGTATCGCAACTGCCCAGGTATTCCCGCAATTGGTTGCGGGCATCCCGGTACGGACTCAGTGAATAACCCCGGTCCAGCAGCCCCCGCACCACTTCCGCCCCGCCTTCGGTGGCGAACAGGGCAGAGGGTATATTCCACTCCTTGCGCTGCCCGTCGAAGTCATCAAAGGCCACCAGCAGGCCCCAGCTTCGGCCATCGGCGTTGCGGGATCGCGCCAGGACATCGAGGCGGCCCCCCACCCGGCGCCAGGCTTCACGCTTGGGGTCGAAGGCGAACAATCCCAGGTCTGTTGTCTTGAACCTGTCCTGTGGCTTGTCTGGCGCCCCTGTGGGGGGTGCCGAAGGCGCGGCGGCGGTTTTGGCCGCACCCTTGAGGGGGTAGGGCGCCAACAGTCCCTTGTCCTGCAACAGGGCCAGGTGATCCACTGTCCAGCCCAGGGCGGCGGCATCGGCGGCGTCCGCCTTTTCGGGCCATGCGCCGCCATCCCCCGGGCCTGGTGACAAGGTGGCCGCACCCCCGTTGTTCGTGGGTGTGTATTTATCCAGTAGCGCCAGATCCACCAATGCAAAGGACGCCACCCCCACCCGGGACAGGGCCTTGGCCAATTCTGAAACGCTGTCTTTCCCGGCCTGGTCGTGGTCCGGCCAATACCACACAGCCCGGCCCGCCAGCGGAGAAAAGTCTGTCTTGGTGATCGCCTTGGAACCACTTGGCCAGGTCATGGCCACGGCATCGGGGAACAGCACCCGGGCGGCATCGGCGGCCTTTTCCCCCTCGCACAACAGAACCGGCACGGTGGCGGCGGTGGTGGCCAGGTGATCCAGGCCATACAAGGGCCGATCCCCGGGGGGTTGCTTCCAGCTCCACCCGGTTTTTCCACTGCCATCCCGGCCAAAGCACAAAGGCCGGTATTCCTTGTGCCGCCCTTCGCCCTTCACCACATCGAAACGCAGCACCTTGAACAGCAGTTTCCCGGCGCCATCGCGGTACTCCCAGCAGCGGGAGGGATCACCCAGCGAAGGGTGGCGGCGCGGACAGTTTGCCAGGGCGTGGTCCGGTGCTGGAAAGATAGGGCGCCAGCCCTTGCCGGGCTTCACAGGCGGCGCCGTGTGAGCCTTTCCCGCCTTGCCCTGGCCTTCGGTCATCTCTTTGTCAGTGAGCCCCAGATAGTGGCCAAGGCGCTTGCAGCCTTCCACCTGGTTCGCCCTTTCGAGGTAGGCAATTAGGGAAATCAGGTCCCCGCCCCGGTCGCCGGTGGCGGCTTCAAGCCATACCCCCTTGTCTCTGTTGATTGTGAATGATCCGGGCTTTTGATCATCCCGGGTCGGGTTCAGGACCACATATTCCTTGCCCTGATACCTGCCACCCGGCAACCACTTGGCCAGTACATCATCAATCCGGGCCAGGGCGGTGTCCGCCACCTTTTTGAAGTTCAGCCTATCCACGGGGAACCACCTTAAGCCGCTTCACCCTGCCCCGGGGAGGGAACTCCACAGGTTGCGGCGCAGGGAGATCAAGGACACCTTGCGCGGGGTTACTTGCGAACCCACATAAACGCAGATATGGACCGACTATAACCAAATTGCGCGGCGTCAGCGGCAACCAATAGTCTCCAATCCCGCCGTTGCTGAGGTTCCGTACATCAAGGCCCTTCAGCGCTCGAAGGCGCCAAGCAATGGACGCCATTCCGTTTCTCCCGGTAGGCAATCCCAGCACTTCAAGATGCCAGTTGTTTAACCGCAAACCGTGAACCAGCAGCCACAACACAAGGGCCTGGCGGGGCGGCTTCGGTGGAGGCTTCAGGCGCCAGATTTCCACCAACAGTGGCAGGCATTCGGGAAAACTCACTCCCACATGGGGCGTTTTCGGCATCCATCCCATATCAAGCCGCCTCCCGTGGAAAATGTGCGTCAGGCCCGGGGGTGGGGCGCTCCGGTGGCAGGTAGCCCCAGGACTTGAGCAACCAATAGCACTTCACCAGATTGGCCGGCGCGGGATCTATCCGATAGCGAACGCAGCGGGTCGGTTTGCCAGCGAAACCCGGCACCACTTCCCAGGTTCGGACCACGGAAATGCCGTGATCATTGGCCAGCTCACTGATCGTGCTGTTCAGGGCGTGATCATGTGCCTGGTGTTCAGCCTCAAAGCGGTTAAGGGAGTGGCCACAGCACAGCAGGTGAAGGACCCGGGATATTTTCGTGTGCTTTGGCGGGGGTGCCAGGGCGGCGAAGGTTGACGGTGTGATTCCCATTATCCACCCCCCTCGAAATCCAGTTTGAAAACGGCGTCCGTGATCCGCACCAGCTGGCGCTGGAACTGTTCCACCAATTCCGGCTGGGAAGCGAAGTCCGCGGATCGCGGCGGATACTCGCAAAAATGCGGGCGGCTTATGGGGTGGACTGTCACATATTCGGCGGCCTGCCGGTCGCCAGAAAGGGCGGCCCCAAACAATGCGCGGGCCTGATCCAGTGTGTCAGCGGCCACGGTGATTGTTTGTACCCGGGACTCCACGAAGTTGAGGCGCCAAAGCTTTGAGGCGCCAGGGGGGTGCGGGGTATCGTGCGGAGGCGGCCCCGTGTCAGGGCCTACCGGTGGCCGGTCATTTTTCATGCGGCTTCCCCCTGTTTGCGGCTCTTGGGGGGCCATGTACCACCCCCATCGATGAACTGGCGCACATCCTCATAACGCCACACAGTGCAGCGGCCAATACGGTAAGGGGGTGGAAATTTCCCGTCTTGAACCCATCCCAACAGGGTGGAACGGCCAACGGGGACAAGCGGTTCAATAGGTGGGACTGCGTTAGGGTCGCCAATGATCTGGCGAAGGCGCAACATGCGAGATTCACTGCTTTTTGCCATGGGGGTGCCTCTGGTGCCGTTGAGTTACATCCAGAGACTAGGCGGTACAGCTAACTTATTTCTACGCCAATTTTTCCAAAAAAATGGTTCAATCCAGGGCGCTAAGATCCGCGTATATTTCCCCGGTTTCTTTTTGAAATGCGCTCATCAGGGCGGCGTGCTCGGGACCGGGCGGAGTGCTATAAAACGAGTCAAGCAGTACCTGAATCCGGGAAATACGCTTTTCTCTGTTTAGTTGGCGCCTGTAGTTTTTTTCAAAGGTGCTCACTGGAACCGGACGAACTTTGCCCGCAGGCCGAATTCCCATCGCCACATAATCCGACTGGTGGCGGACCGAGGAACGCGCGATAAAAGCCCATGATTTTGCAGCCAGCGATAAGGCGCCGTCTTCTGCCCTACTGGGATTCAGCGGCACAGCTCCGCCCTTTCGATAAATTTCCACCAGATCAACCGCTGCCGGGCTCAAGGGCGCGGAACTGGAATGAATCCCCTTCGGGTTAATCAACGCATCAGGGGAAAGAATCCCGTCACCAATCGCGCCCACAGTTGAGGCCACAAAGCGTTCGACTTGAGGCGCTACAAAGTCCCCCCGTTCCTTCGTGTTTCCGTAATACGACAGAATACAGCGGCGGGACAATGGCACTCCCTCCATGGCGTCATACAGCAAGGCTTCCAGCGGGTACGATAGAAAAACGACACCCCGCAACTCATGGTTGCCGCCAAAGCGAAAAGCCCCAAACTCGGTTGATGCCATGTTTTGCACTTTCCTCCAAAGCGATAACCACAAGACCCCCAGGGTGAAGGGCGGCTGTTGACCTTATGCCTGGCCCGGGGGTGCGCCGAAGGCGCGAAGCTTCCCGGATGATACGGGGCTGTCTCCCCAGCACCAAGCAAGTCCACCCCCTTTTGTTCCCACGGTTTTCTTGTGGGAACACTTACCCCACGGCAATGGGAACAAATTAACCTCGAGAATTCATTGCATTAGCGCACTTGTTCCCACATTCCCATTGTTCCCACGGTTTTTGAAGGGGGCGGGGGCATGAAAGGACAACGGGGGTGCCGAAGGCCGCTTATCCTGTGTGACGGAACGGCACAACATTGTTCAAGCCCAGGCGCAAACCATCCAAATAATCAGCCCAGGTCTGCATCATCTTGCGGCGGCCTTCCAGGTGTTTGGTGCGGTTGTAGGCGCGGCCATTGGCATCCCGGACAGCATGGGCAAGCTGATGTTCTATCCAGTCCACGGGGAAGCCCAGGACTTCATCCAACAGGGTGCGGGCCATGGCCCGGAAACCGTGGGGGGTCATCTGTTCGTTGCTGTACCCCATTGTCCGCAAGGCGACCCTTACCCCGTTTTCAGACAGCGGGCGGCTTCTCCCCCTGGCGCTGGGGAACACATAGCGGCCACTGCCGGTGAGGGTGTGGAGTCCTTCAAGGATCTCCAGGGCTTGGGTACTCAGGGGGATTATGTGGGGTTCCCCAATCTTCATTTTCGAGGAGGGGAGTTCAATCCGCTGTTCCTCGCTGTTCACTTCAGACCATTCCAGGTGCCGCAACTCCCCAGGGCGGCAGAACAGCAGCGGGGAGAGTTTCAGGGCGGCGGCCACAACGGCAGTGCCTTCATAATCGTGAATGGCGGCCATCAGCTTGGCCACTTCCTTGGGATCGGTGATGGCGGAAAAGTGGCGGACACTGTGAACCTGAAGGGCGCCCTTCAGATCGGCGGACGGATCCCGTTCGGCCCGGCCCGTGGCCACGGCATAGCGGAATACCTGCCCGGCTTCCTGGCGGGCTTTCTTGGCGGTCGCCAGGGCCCCCCTGGCTTCGATCCGGCGCAGGGCTTTCAGCAGTTCGGGCGGGGTGATTTCGCCAACGGGGCGGGAACCCAGGACGGGGAACAGATCGTTTTTCAGTATGCGGTGCAACCGTTCGTCGCCTGTAGGGGATTTCCTGCCCCGTTTCTCCAGCCATTCCAGGGCAACCGCCTGGAAACTGTGTGCGCTGGCTTCCTGTTGCGCAGCCTTAGCCGCCTTGCGGTGTAATGCCGGATCCACCCCTTGGGCCAGCAGGGAGCGGGCTTCCTCCCGGGCCTGGCGGGCTTGTGCCAGGGAAACATCCGGGTACACCCCCAGGGCCAACAGTTTTTCCTTGCCTGCCACCCGGTACTTGAGCCGCCAGCGGCGGGAGCCGGTGGCAGTCACCAGCAGGAACAGGCCCTTTTCGTCCGACAGTTTGTAGTCCTTCGCCTGTGGCTTGGCAGCCCTTACCTTTGCATCTGTCAACGGCATTGTTTCGCCTCCCGTGGGGGTGTGACATTTGGGGGTATCTCCCTTGGGGGTATCGGAGATACCCCCAAAAATACCCCCATGAATGGCTGGATTGTGGGGGTATCTCCTGGACTATTATGGACAGCAATGGACGAAATGACAACAAAAAACCCGGTAAAACCGGGCTTTATAGTATTGTGCTGGATTGTGGTGGACTTTTAATTGGCGTCCCGGGCAGGATTCGAACCTGCGACCTGCCCCTTAGGAGGGGGCTGCGCTATCCAGCTGTGCCACCGGGACGGGAAGGGCACGATCACAGGCCGGGGATTCTAGCGGCATGCCGGGTTCAAGTACAGGCCGGTTGGTGGCCTCCCGGCGCGGGATCCCGTCATCC
>JBJHDJ010000028.1:0-13191 GCA_050486485.1 Porticoccaceae bacterium | reverse complement strand
CGAGATTGAGGATCATATTGATCGCCATCCGGGCTTGAAGCGAGACCGGGCGCTACTCGACAGTATTCCTGGGGTTGGGAAGGTTGTGGCGCATCGCATGTTGGCGGTGATTCGGAGCCGGGATTTCAGCAGTGCGAACCAGGTGGCGGCCTACCTGGGCCTGATTCCCGTCCAGGTGGAGTCGGGTGTTTTCCGAGGGCGCAGTAGCCTCAGCAAGCGAGGCCCGGCGTCTGTTCGTGCCAAGCTGTACATGGCGGCGGTGGTGGCGAGCCGGTGGAACCCGGATGTAGTGGCCTTGAAGTGCAGGTTGTTAGCCAGGGGCAAGAACTCGATGCAGGTGATTGGAGCGGCGATGCGCAAGCTGGTTCATATCTGTTATGGGGTGCTCAAACATCAAACGGAATACAAGCCACAAGCACCCGCCTAAACGGTGCTTGTGGATGTATCGGAGAGATGGTATCTACCGGTAACCCCCTTGCCAGGGATGTGTCCCGTAGGCTGGGTCGGGCGCGGCGATACCCAGTGATGATGGGGGCAGCTCAACGGTGGATGGTGGGTTACGCCTGTGGCTAACCCACCCTACCGGTAAGCCCTTGCCAGAGATGTGTCCCGTAGGCTGGGTCGGGCGCGGCGATACCCATCGCGATGCCAGGGCCATGGCGTCGGACCCCCGAATCCGCTAGACTTCGCCTCCCTTTTACGCCTTGAAAATCATGGATTTCCCGTGTCCGATCTGAGCCACATCCGCAATTTCTCCATCATCGCCCATATCGATCACGGCAAGTCCACCCTGGCGGACCGCTTCATTCAGGTGTGCGGCGGCCTCAGCGAGCGGGAGATGGCCGAGCAGGTGCTCGACTCCATGGACATCGAGCGGGAGCGGGGCATCACCATCAAGGCCCAGAGCGTCACCCTGGACTACCAGGCCCGGGATGGCCGCACCTACCAGCTCAACTTCATCGATACCCCCGGCCATGTGGACTTCTCCTACGAGGTGTCCCGCTCCCTGGCGGCCTGCGAGGGGGCCCTGCTGGTGGTGGACGCCGCCCAGGGAGTGGAAGCCCAGTCGGTGGCCAATTGCTACACCGCCATCGCCCAGGGACTGGAAGTGATTCCGGTGCTCAACAAGATGGATCTGCCCCAGGCGGAGCCGGAGCGGGTCAAGTCGGAGATCGAGGACATCATCGGTCTCGACGCCAGTGACGCGGTGCCGTGCAGCGCCAAGTCGGGGATGGGTATCGACGATATTCTCGAACAGCTGGTGGCCAAGGTGCCGGCCCCGCAAGGGGATGTGGACGCCCCCCTCCAGGCGCTCATCATCGACTCCTGGTTCGACAATTACCTGGGTGTGGTGTCCCTGGTGCGGGTCAAGCAGGGCACACTGAAGGTCAAGGACAAGGTGATCTCCAAGGCCATCGGCAAGGCCCATGTGGTGGACAGCATCGGCGTGTTTACCCCCAAGCGCAAGGAGACCGGCGTGCTGCGGGCCGGCGAGGTGGGCTTCGTGGTGGCCGGCATCAAGGACATCCACGGCGCCCCGGTGGGGGACACCTTCACCCATGCCAACACCCCCGAGACCCCGGCGCTGCCGGGGTTCCAGCAGGTCAAGCCCCAGGTCTACGCCGGCATGTTCCCGGTCAACGCCGACGACTTCGAGGATTTCCGCGAGGCCCTGGCCAAGCTCACCCTCAACGACGCGTCCCTGTTCTACGAGCCGGAAAGCTCCGACGCCCTCGGCTTTGGTTTCCGCTGCGGGTTCCTCGGCATGCTGCACATGGAGATCATTCAGGAACGGCTTGAACGGGAGTACGACCTGGATCTGATCACCACGGCGCCCACGGTGGTCTACGAAGTGGTGCGCACCGATGGCGAGACCCTCTATATTTCCAACCCTTCCGATCTGCCGGACCCGGCCAAGATCGAGGAGATGCGCGAGCCGATCTGCGAGGCCAACATCCTGGTGCCCCGCGACTACCTGGGCAATGTCATCACCCTGTGCGTGGAAAAGCGCGGCGTGCAGAAGGACATGCAGTTCGTCGGCGGCCAGGTGTCCCTGGTGTACGAACTGCCCATGAGCGAGGTGGTGATGGATTTCTTCGACCGCCTCAAGTCGGTGAGCAAGGGCTTCGCCTCCCTGGACTACGGCTTTCTGCGCTTCCAGTACGCGCCGCTGGTGAGGCTGGATGTTTTGATCAATGGTGATAAAGTGGACGCGCTGGCCCTGATCGTGCATCGGGACAACGCCCAGTCCAAGGGGCGCCAGTTGACGGAAAAGATGAAGGAGCTGATCCCCCGGCAGATGTTCGATGTCGCCATCCAGGCGGCCATTGGTGGCCATATCATTGCCCGCACCACGGTCAAGGCGCTGCGCAAGAATGTGCTTGCCAAGTGTTACGGCGGCGATGTGTCGCGAAAGAAGAAGTTGCTGGAAAAGCAGAAAGCGGGCAAGAAGCGCATGAAACAGGTGGGCAATGTGGAAATTCCCCAGGAAGCCTTCCTGGCGGTGTTGAAGACGGATAGCTGAGATGCTGCTCCGGGAAGGTAGGATGGGTGGAGCGCGGCGATACCCATCATCCTGTGAATTGATGGGTACCGCTGCGCTCCACCCATCCTATGGACAATTACTAGATGGATATTAATTTCCCCCTGATCCTGGTGACGCTGACCCTGGTCAGCGGCGTGATGTGGGTATTGGACAGGTTGTTCCTGCGCCGCCGTCGCGGCGACAACCCTCCGTCCCTGCTGGTGGAGTACACGGCGCCCTTCTTCCCGGTGTTGCTCGTCGTGCTGGTGCTGCGCTCCTTCGTGGTGGAGCCCTTCCAGATTCCCTCCGCCTCCATGGTGCCCACCCTGCAGGTGGGGGATTTCATCCTGGTGAACAAGTATGCCTACGGTCTGCGCATGCCCATCACACAGAAAAAGTTTTTCGATGTCGGCGAGCCGCGGCGAGGGGATGTGATGGTGTTCTTCCCCCCGGATGATCCGCGCTATTTCATCAAGCGGGTGGTGGGCCTGCCCGGCGACCATGTGCAGATATTCGACAACCAGTTGTTCATCAATGGCGAAAAGGTGGAGCAGCGGCGCATCAACACCCCGTTCCTGGCGGGCTATGGCTATGATATCGTCGAGGAAAACCTGGAGGGCAGCCGTCATCTGATCCGCAAGCACCGGGTGCCGGGCCGCTTCGGGCGCCGCCTGTCGGTGGTGGTGCCGGAGGGTCACTACTACATGATCGGCGACAACCGCGACAACAGCAGCGACAGCCGCGACTGGGGCCCCGTCCCGGAGGAAAATATCGTCGGCAAGGCGTTCGCCATCTGGATGCACTGGGACGATTTCTTCAGCCTGCCCAGCTTTGAACGGGCCGGGCGCATCAGATAGCCGGGACATGGAAACCGCGTTCAGGTCGCTCCCGGGCTGGAGAGTCCCTTGCGGGTGCTCTCCTTGTCCGAGCTCTCCGGTAGTGTCTCAGCTTGAAACTTGGTGATGGTTGGTGGGGGTGTGGTGTCGGTATTGGGGGGCGTCTGGCAACAGGACGTTGCCAGCCGAGCCTGTACAGGGATGTACGCTTGTTGGCGTACCCCCAATGCCGACACCACATCCCCACGCCCCTACAGGGGAGTTTCAAACTGAGACACTACCGGAAGGCTGCCTGGATGGCTTTCTGTATGGCTTCCTGGATGAGAAGACCACGGCTAACCCCTTCGACCCGTCAGCCCGTAGAATGCCACTTCGCAACTGCAGGGAGCCACCATGAACAAGCTTTTCATCACCGCCAACGAACTGCTCGACAGCGCCTTCGAGCTGGGTTTTCGCATCCTCGACAGCGGCTATCGACCGGACCTGCTGCTGGCGGTGTGGCGCGGGGGAACGCCGGTGGCGGTGGCCATCCAGGAGCTGCTCGGCTATCGGGGGGTGGAGCACCACCACTTCGCCATCCGCACCCGCCACTACCGGGCTATCGACGACCGCCATGACGAGGTATTGGTGGAGGGCCTCGAACAGGCGCTCGCGGGGGCTGGTGTCGTGGAGCGCATCCTGATCGTGGACGATGTCCACGATACCGGTCTGAGCATCGCCGCCATTGTCGCGGCGCTGGAGAAACACCATGGCTCAGATTGCCCGGAAATCCGCGTGGCGACCCCCTATTTCAAGCCGGGCAAAAACCGCACCACGCGGACCCCTGACTACTTCCTGCACGCCACGGAACAGTGGATTGTGTTTCCCCACGAACTGATGGGGATGAGTGAAGATGAATTGGTAGCCAACAAAAGGGCCAGCCCGGCCCTGGCCCGCCTCAAGGAAGGCACCGCCTCGCGAGACTGACCTCGCGAGACTGACCTCGCGAGACTGACAGGCTCGCCATCGGCCAAGGCGTCTCCCTGGCCCCGGCGCCCCTGTCAGCGGGGTTCCACCCGATAGGCGGTCAGGCGGCCGTTGTTGGACAGCACATAGAGCGTGCGCCCGTCACTGGCCATGGAGACCTTGAGGCCGCCGCGGTCGACACGGGTGCGCCCCACCAATCGTCCGTCCTGGGGAGACAGGGCGTGCAGATAACCGTCCTCGTCACCCACCACCACGGTGCCACCGACAAATGCCGGCGGTGTCAGTCCGCGCCTCAGCAACTGGTCGTTGGTCCACAGCAGTTGGCCGGTGTTGGCGGCCAGGGCCACCACCTCGCCAATGGCGGTGCTGATGTAGACCTGGTCAGCCCCATGGGCCGGGCCGTGGTGACTGGACATGTCCTGGTACCACAGGGCGCGACCGGTACCGCGGGTGATGGCGGCGGCGCGGCCCTGGTAGCTGGTGACGAACAGCACATCCCCCACCAGGATCGGATTGCCGTCGATATCCACCACCCGCTCCAGCTCGGTACGCCCGGAGGGCAGGGCCACCCGATTCTCCCACAGGGTGGCTCCGGTGGTGGGGTTGACCGCGATCACCCGGCCGTTGGCGAAGCCAGCGATGGCGACATTGTCGGTGAGCACCGGGTTGCTGGTGCCCCGCAGGGTGAGGGCCGGGGCATCCGTGGTGTACTGCCAGAGTATTTCCCCGGTGGCTGTGCTGAGACCCACCAGTCTCGCATCGAGCGCCTGGGCCACCACCACCTGGTTGTTTGCCGCCGCGGCGGACAGCAATTCGGTATTGAGTTGTGCTCGCCAGCGCTGCGCTCCGGTGGCCATGTCCAGGGCAAACAGGCTGCCCCGCAAGTCTCCCACCAGCACCAGGCCGCCGCCAGCGCCGACCCCGCCGCCGAGGGGGCGATCCAGACGGCTTTCCCACAGCACTCGGCCATTGTCACGGTTCATGGCGGTGACACGGCCCCTGTCGTCGGCGGTGAAAATCATCTCGCCGTGAATGGCGGGCTCCAGGCTCGCGTAAAGGGGGTCCTGACCGCGGCCGGTATTGCGGGACCACAGTTCGCGCAGACGGACCTCTTCGTTGAAGCTTTGCAGCTTGGCCGGGGCGAGCGCCTTGTCGTCATCGCTCTGCCAGAACATGAGGGAGCTGCAACCCGATAGCAGCACAACGCAACACAACAGGGCGAGCTTCTTCATCAGGCTTCCTCCTCACTGGCGCCACCGGTGTCCGTTGACAGCGAAGTCGCCTGGCTCAGTTTGAGTTCGATCAGGGGGCGCGCCGCGGCGTCCGCGGGGGCCAGGTTGTCCAGGGCGCGGCGGTAGGCGGCGCCAGCGGCGGCCCGGTCGCCCCGGGCCAGGAGAATATCCCCTTCCAGTTCGGCGTATAGGGCCACCATGGCGGCCGGCACCTCGACCTGCACCAGGGACAGGGCCGCGTCATCATTGCCGCGGGCCAACTCGATACGGGCCAGTCGCAGCGCGGCAATGTGTTCGAGGCCCGGATCCCGGGCGCTGCCCATCACCCAATTCAGCTCGGCGGCGGCACCATCGAGATCACCGTCGTCCGCCAACAGGCGGGCCAGCACCAGGCCGGCATAGCGGGCATACTGACTCCTGCCATGCAGGGCCTTGAGGGCCTCGGCGCTGGCCGCCACCTGGCTGCCATCGGTGGCCCCAGCATTTTCCCAGGCCGCCAGCTGCTCCAGCATGCTGGCGTAGAGCATGGCGGCCTCCTCGGCGCGGTTCTGCTGGCTGTCCTGCCAGTATTGCCATCCGAACCAACCACCCCCCACCAGCACCAGGGCACTGAGAATGGGCATGCCGTTCTCCTTCCACCAGCGCTTGAGGGTTTCGAGCTGTTCCTCGTCGTTGAGATGATCCGCCAAAATGTGCTCCTGGGTTGGGTATCAGGGATTCCGGTGTACTGTCTATTTGCCTATTTGCTATCTGGTCTATCTGCCATCTGGCCGAGCCCGGCGCAGGGTTGAACCCGTGGCAGGGCCGTGCTCGGGCGGCGATGGGCATGGCCGCGGTCATCCCATGCTACGGGTGCGCCGTTGCGGGAGCGCCCGGGAAAATCAGCTCCGGCACGGCCGCCACCGGCACCGTTTGCTGAGGGCTGTCCTCGCGCAGGAATTTCACCGCCAAGGTGCCCGCCGCCGCCTCGTCCTCACCCATGATCAGCGCCACCCGGGCGCCGCTGCGGTCGGCTTTTTTCAACTGGTTCTTGAAACTGCCGCCACCGCCATGGGTGATCATGCGCAGGCCGGGGCACAGGCCCCGCAATTGCTCGGCGACCGCCAGCATGCGCGGCTTGACCTCGCCGACGCCGACAAAATACACATCCACGGGCCGGCCGATACTATCCGGCACCGCTTCGGCGGCGTCAAGCAACAGCACCAGGCGCTCCACCCCCATGGCGAAACCCACCGCCGGGGTGGGCCGCCCTCCCAGCTGCTCCACCAGGCCGTCGTAGCGGCCGCCGGCGCAGACCGTGCCCTGGGCACCGAGGGACTCTGTCACCCACTCGAATACCGTCTTGCCATAATAATCGAGGCCGCGCACCAGCCGTTCGTTGACGCGATAGGCAATACCGGCCCCGTCGAGCATGGCCAGGAGGCCGGCAAAGTGGGCTCTGGCCTCTTCCCCGAGATAGTCCCCAAAGCGTGGCGCCTCCGCCAGCAGACCCTGCATGTCCGGATTCTTGCTGTCGAGGATGCGCAACGGATTGCTGGCCAGGCGCCGCTGGCTGTCCTCGTCCAGGCGATCGCGGCGGGCCTGCAGCCAGGCCACCAGATCGGCGCGGTAGCGGGCGCGATCCTCGCTGCTGCCAATGGAGTTGATTTCCAGGGTCACATGGTCGGCGATCCCCAACTCGCGCCACAGGCGGGCGGTCATCATCAGCAACTCGGCGTCGATATCCGGCCCCTCCAGGCCAAACACTTCGACGCCGATCTGGTGGAACTGGCGCGTACGGCCCTTCTGGGGGCGCTCGTAGCGGAACATGGGGCCCTGATACCAGAGCCGCGGGGACTGATTGAGCAGCCCGGCCTGCTCGCAGGCCCGCACGCAACCGGCGGTGCCCTCCGGGCGCAGGGTGACGCTGTCGCCGTTGCGGTCGGGAAAGGTGTACATCTCCTTCTCGACGATATCCGTGACCTCGCCGATGGAGCGCTTGAACAGGTCGGTGGATTCCAGGATGGGAAAGCGGATCTCCGCCAGGCCATAGCGCTCGAACAGGTTGCGCACCTTGTCTTCAAGGTATTGCCAGACGGGTGACTGGTCGGGGAGCAGGTCGTTCATGCCCCGGATCGACTGGATGGGTTTCATGGATTACTCGGTGGTGTCGGGGATGGCGTCGCCAGTGCTGGCGATGAGCGACTCGGCGGCAGCGGCCTTGGCGGCGGCCTTGGCGCGGATCAGCCGCTCCAGGTTGTCCACCAGGTCGCCCTGTTCCAGCTTCTGGCTCGGCTTGCCGTCGATGTACAGCAGGTTTTTCGGCGTGCCGCCGGTCAACCCCATGTCGGATACCTTGGCCTCCCCCGGGCCGTTGACGATGCAGCCGATGATGGACACATCCAGGGGCACGGTGATGTCCTCGAGGCGCTGCTCCAGGGCGTTGACGGTGGCGATTACATCGAAGTTCTGCCGCGAGCAGCTCGGGCAGGCGATGAAGTTGATGCCCTTGGATCTCAGCCGCAGGCTCTTGAGCATATCCCAGCCCACCCGCACCTCCTCCACCGGATCCGCGGCCAGGGAGACGCGCAGGGTGTCGCCGATGCCGTCCATCAGCAGCATGCCGAGGCCGATGGCGGATTTCACCGTGCCGGCGCGCAGGCCACCGGCTTCGGTGATGCCCAGGTGCAGGGGGTTGTCGATCTGGCCGGCGATCAGCCGGTAGGCGGCCACCGTCATGTAGATGTCGGAAGCCTTGAGACTGAGCTTGAAGTTGCGGAAATCCAGCCGGTCGAGAATATCCACATGGCGCAGGGCGGACTCCACCAGGGCCTCGGGGGTGGGTTCGCCGTACTTGCGCTGCAGGTCCTTTTCCAGGGAGCCGGCGTTGACGCCGATGCGGATGGGGATATTACGATCCCTGGCCTTCTCCACCACGGCGCGGATGCGCTCTTCCCTGCCGATGTTGCCGGGGTTGATGCGCAGGCAATCCACCCCCAGGTCCGCCACCCGCAGGGCGATCTTGTGGTCGAAGTGGATGTCCGCCACCAGGGGGATGTCCACCTGGCGGCGGATGGCGCCGAACGCCTCGGCGGCATCGAGGGAGGGTACCGAGACCCGCACGATATCGGCGCCGGCGTCCTGGATGCGGCGTATCTGGGCCACGGTGGCGGCCACGTCGGTGGTCTCGGTGTTGGTCATGCTCTGCACCGAGATGGGGGCGTCGCCACCCACGGGGACATTGCCCACCATGATCTGGCGGGATTCGCGGCGCTTGATGGGGCTTGCGGAACTCGTCATCGGCCGACCGTGAAATGCCCCGCGGCAGTCTCGGCACTGGCGGGAACGGAGACTTCCTCCCCCCGGTAGTTGATCGACACGCCAGCGGGGTCGCCGAGAGTCACCCTGAAGGGTGGTTGTCCCTCCAGCGTCAGTTGGGTGCCTTCCCGGTACAGATCCACCGCCAGGATATGGTCGTTGGCGTCGATCACCTGAAGCCAGCTGTCCCCCATAAAACGCACCGCCAGGCTGGTGTCCGGGTCCACGGCGTCGTGGCCGGGCATCGTAGCCAGGGGCAGCACGGCGGCGGCCACCGGCTCGTCCCGGTCATCCCCGGAACGACTGTCGGCATAGAGGGCCCAGGTCACCAGGGAGCAGGCCATCAGCCCCGCCCCCAGGGAGGCCACCAGGGCCCGCGGCCGTTGCTGCCTCAGCGCCGCTGGCGGTGACGTAGTGCCGTGGTGTACATGGCGGCTGTGCTCTTCGAAACAGGCCAGCACCGGGTTCGGTCGCAATCCAACCAGTTGGCAGTAGGTGCGCAGGTAGCCGCGTACGAACACCGCCGCCGGCAGCGCCCCGAGGTCGTCACGCTCGAGGGCTTGCAGGGTGCGGCGGGTGATGCCGATATGGCGGCACACCGCTTCCTCGTCCAGTCCCTGCCGCAGACGCGAACGGCGCAACAGGGCGCCGGGGCCCTGGGGCGGCCCATCGAGATCATGGGGCTCGATATTATGGGTTTTGCTCATTTTCAAGCCACTTTTGATAGTCGAGGTTTTCCTGGGAATAGGGGAACAACTTGCTGAGGGCCAGCCCCTTGCTGGCCACGCCATCCCGGTTGCCAAAGCGGTGTTCCAGGCGCAACCCCAACCACAGGCTGCGGGCGGAGGGCCGGGCCAGGGTGTCATGGGCCGCCAGGTAGCGCTGCGCCAGGGGGTAATCCCCCTCCCTGAAGTGGTGGTCCGCCAGCTCCAGATAGGGGCCCGCCAGGGTCGGATTCAGGGCGATGGCGCGATTCCAGGCCTCCGCCGCTTCCTCTTCCCGCCCCAGTTGGCTCGCCGTCAAGCCGAGACTGATGAAGGCCTGGGGACGCATCTCGTAGTTGGTGTCGCGGGTGACCTGCTGGAACTGACGCAAGGCCTCGTCGAAGCGCTGCTGCTGGAACAGGAACACGCCGTAGTTGTTGCGCGCCCTAGAGTAGTTGCGATCCAGGGAGATGGCGCGCCGGAAATGGCGGTCCGCCAGATCGGTCTCCTGCTCAAGCTGATAGAGCAGCGCCATGCCGTTGTGCACGCCGGCGGAGCGGGGATTGATATCCATGGCGCGGGTCAAGTGGTGGCGGGCGGCTTCCCGGTCCCCCTGACTGATGTAACTGAGCCCCAACTGGATATGATCCTCCAGGGCCTGATCGATGGAGACCGGCGTGGGACGGGAGGAACCGCCGGATTGGGCGGCGCAACCCGCCAGCGCCACCAGCAGGATGCACAGCCACAGCCGCCGCGCCACCGTGACCAGGTTCATGGGCGAGCCCCGTCAATCAGCCGCACCGGTTGCTCCAGCGCGCGCTCATGGCGCTGCTGGTGACGGGCCTTGCGGCGGGTCATGTCATTGAAATCCCCGGCCAGTTGGCCGCAGGCGGCGGCAATGTCGTCGCCCCGGGTGGTGCGCACCGTCACCGTGTACCCTTCGCCGAAGAGAATGTCCCTGAAGCGGTTGAGGGCGTTGTTGGACACCCGCCGGTAGCCGGAGTTGGGGAACGGATTGAACGGAATCAGGTTGATCTTGCAGGGCAGTTGGCGCAACAGCGCCGCCAGCTCCCGGGCGTGCTCGGGGCGGTCGTTGACCTGGTCGATGAGAGTGTATTCCACCGTCACCTTGCGGTGGGTGTCGGGCAGCTTGTCCAGGTACTGGCGGGAAGCGGCAATCAGGGATTCCACCGGGTACTTGCGGTTGATGGGCACCAGGTCATTGCGCAGGGCATTGTTGGGGGCGTGCAGGGAGATGGCCAGGGAGACATCGGTGACATCCCCGAGGCGCTCCAGGGCCGGCACCACCCCGGCGGTGCTGAGGGTGACGCGGCGCTTGGAAAGACCGTAGGCGCAGTCCTCCATCATCAGCGACATGGCATCCACCACATTGTCGAAATTCATCAGGGGCTCGCCCATGCCCATCATCACCACATTGGAGACGGTGCGCTCGGCCCCTGGCTCGAAGCCGCCGAAGGCCTTCACCGCGGTCCACAACTGGCCGATGATCTCGGCGGCGCCGAGATTGCGGTTGAAGCCCTGTTTGCCGGTGGCGCAAAAGCTGCAATCCAGGGAACAGCCGATCTGGGACGACACGCACAGGGTACCGCGATCCCTCTCGGGAATGAAGACCGCCTCGACGCATTCACCGCCATCGGTGCGCACCAGCCATTTGCGTGTACCGTCGGCGGACTGGTGTTCGCTCACCAGCTCGGGCGCGCGTATCTCCGCCACGGTGGCGAGCTTGTCCCTGAGGGCCTTGGACAGATCCGTCATCAGCGCGAAATCGGTGACGCCGCGCTGGTGAATCCACTTGAGCACCTGATTGACCCGGAAGCGCTTCTCGCCAATAGCGGCGAAAAAATCCGCCATTTTGTCAGCGGAAAGCCCCAGCAGGTTGATCTTTCCCTGGTGGGGCTCGAAGGTATTTTCGCGGGCCAAGGGTTGGCTCATGATTCTGTCCTGGGGTCTCCCCCTGTCAGCGCGGGCAGATCTCGCGGTCTTCAAAGAAATAGCGCACTTCCCGCTCGGCGGCGGCCACGGAGTCGGAACCGTGCACGGCGTTGGCGTCGATGGTCTCGGCGAAATCGGCGCGAATGGTGCCGGGGGCCGCTTCCTGGGGATTGGTGGCGCCCATCAGGTCGCGGTTCCTGGCGATGGCGCCCTCCCCCTCCAGCACCTGGATGACCACCGGACCGGATGTCATGAAGCCCACCAGATCCCTGAAAAAGGGGCGCTCCCTGTGCTCGGCGTAAAAGCCCTCGGCCTGCTCCCGGGACAGTTGCACCATCTTGGCGGCGACGATGCGCAGGCCGGCTTTTTCGAAGCGGCTGAGAATGTCGCCGATGACATTCTTGGCGACGGCATCGGGCTTGATGATGGACAGGGTTCTTTCAACGGCCATGGGGTTTCTCCGGGAAAATCACACCCCGCCGGGCGCGGCGGTGGACGGGTTAAATGGTGGGGGATTTTAACCCTGCCACCAGGGGGTTACAAGGAAGTATTCGGGAACAAGTCATAAGGGTTGAGTGGCAGGGGGTGGGCGGTTACACAGAAGCTTGATGTCTGACGCTTGACGTCTGACGTCTGACGCCAAGATGATTCGGAGCATGATTCCATGCGTGACGCCCTCGAAACACAACCCACACGGCATGTCGTGCAACAGCTGCTTCATACGGTTGCGCTGCAGGAGCACTCTCATATATCACGGGAGCGTTCAGTGGACGGTGCCGGCTTCCTCCGCCATGGCGCGGATGCGGCTGACCATGGCCCTGAGGCCATTGCCCCGGGTGGGACTGAGGTGCTTGAGCAGGTCGAGGCGCTGGAAGTAGTCCTCGATATCGAAGGCCAGCACCTCGCCGGGTGTCTTGCCGTTGTAGGCCGCCAGCACCACGCCGAGCAACCCCTTGACGATAAAGGCGTCGCTGTCGGTGGCGAACCACAGGCGGTCGCCGTCGCGGCTCATGTCGATCCATACCTGGCTCTGGCAGCCCCGCACCAGGTGATCGTCGTCCTTGAGGGCGTCATCCATGGGCGGCAGCTCCTTGCCCAGGTCGATGATGTAGCGGTAGCGATCCTCCCAACTGTCGAAAAAGCCCAGGGTGTCGAGGATATCGTCGGCGGTGATGGAGGTGCCGAAGGGGTTGCTGGTCATGTGTGTCTCGATATTGCTGAGTGTCTCAGCATGGCCGTCAGGTGAAATCGGACGCTTGCGGGGAGCTGCCTGGCGTCAAGCGTCAGACGTCCGACGTCCGACCCTTTAGTAAAAAAGCCCCGTCTCAAGCTGCGCCTCCTCCGACATCATCTCCCGGCTCCAGGGCGGGTCGAACACCAGATGGACATCCACCCGCCGCACATTGGGCACCTGTTGCACCCGGTATTTCACATCCCCCATCAGCACCGGGCCCATGCCGCAGCTGGGGGCGGTGAGGGTCATGTCGATGCTCACCAGGCCGGCGTCCTGGTCGATGGCGAGGCCATAGATCAGACCGAGACTGCGCAGGTTGACGGGGATTTCCGGGTCGTAGACCGTTTCCAGGGCTTCCCACACCTGATCCTCGTGGATGCGGTCATCGCCGCGGTTCTCGAAATGCAGTTCCTGCTTTTCCAGCCCCAGGGCATCGGCGTCGGTG
>JBJHDJ010000027.1:0-13317 GCA_050486485.1 Porticoccaceae bacterium | reverse complement strand
GCACCAGCACCGCACAGATGCGCCACGCCATGCAGCTTGGGGCCAGCGCCCGGGAGCGGCTCAAGGCCGCGGCGGCGGCCCGCTGGCAGGTGCCGGTGGTGGAGATCGACGCCGGCGGAAGCCTGCTCCGTCATGCCCCCAGCGGCCGCCAGCTCGGTTATGGGGAGGTGGCCGCCGAGGCGGCGATGATTACCCTGGCGGAGGAGCCGGCCCTGAAGCCGGACAGCGAATGGACCCTGATCGGCAAGGCCTCCCCCGGCAAGCTGCACAATCCCCAGGTGGTCACCGGCGAGGCGGTTTTCGGCATCGATATCCAGGTGCCGGGCATGGTCCATGCGGCACTGTTGCAGTGCCCGGTGCACGGCGGCAGGCTGCTGCGCCACCAGCCCGAGGCGGTATTGGGCATGCCCGGGGTGCGCGCCGTGGTGGTGGTGGACCCCGACAGCACCGTGGGTAGCCCGGTGGAGCCCCAGGCCACCTGGGGATTCGTCAACAACCAGTTGCAGAGCGGCGTGGCGGTGATCGCCGACCACTACTGGCAGGCAAAGATGGCCCTCGATGCCCTGCCGGTGGAGTGGGACGGGGGCGAGGGCGCCCAATGGACGGATTCGCAAATGATTTACACCGCCGCCGCCAAGCTGCTGGACGGGAACGGCGGCGCCGTGCTGCGGGAGAGCGGCGATGTGGCGGCGGTGACGGAGGGCATTCCGGTGGAGGGCACCTATTCCACCCCCTACTGTGAAAACGCCATGATCGAGCCCTTGAGCGCCACCGTTGCGCATCATGGCGACAGCCTGGAGGTGTGGAGCGCCACCCAGGACATGCTCCAGGCCTACTGGGTGGCCATCGACGAATCCGGTCTCATGCCGGAGCAGGTCAAGATGCACCAGGCCTTCGTCGGCGGCCGCTTTGGCCGCGGCACCCAGGCGGACGAGGTGCGCATGGCGGTGGCCATTGCCAGGCAGTACCCGGGGGTGCCGGTCAAGACCATCATGTCCCGGGAGGAGTGTTTCCGCCAGGCGCGCTTGCGCACCCCGGTCATGACCCGCTACAAGGCGCTGCTGGGGGAGGACGGCTACCCCCAAGCGCTGACTTCCCGCAACTGCTTCGTGGGTACCGAGCGCCTGTTTCAGATGACCCTGGGCTACGACGACCAGCCCTATTTCACCAGCGGCATCATCCCCAATGTTCATCTGTCCAGCACCCACCTCCCCATCAGCGTGTTGAATGGCGCCTACCGGGCGCCCTGCTACAACTCCCATGTGTTCACCCTGGAGACCTTTATCGACGAGTGCGCCGTCGCCGCCGGTATCGATCCCCTCGAGTACCGCCTGCACCTGTTGTCCAAATGGGACAAGGCCTGGGGCGACTGCCTGCGGGTGGCGGCGGACAAGGCCGGCTGGGGACGCACCCTGCCCCGCGGCGAGGGCATGGGCATCGCCATTTCCAACTGGCCGGCGGCGGCCATGAACCACGCCGGCACCACGGTGTGCACGGTGGCGCGGGTGGCGGTGACTCCCGAGGGGGAGTTGACGGTGAAGCAGCTGGATATGGCATTCGACTGCGGCCGCGTCGCCAATCGGGACGCGGTGCGCTGTCAGATGGAGGGCGGCATGATCTTCGGCATGAACATGACCCTCAACGAGGAGATTCATATCGACAACGGCCAGATCGCCGAGAGCAATTTCCACCAGTATCCCCTGCTGCGCCTGGGGGATCGGCTGCCGGATATCCGCGTGCATTTCGATGCCCTGTCGGGCCACGAGCGCTTCGGCATCGTCGGCGAGGCGCCGGTGGGCCCCGTCGGGCCGGCCATCGGCAATGCCATCTTCCAGGCCACTGGCAAGCGGTTGCGCGGCACACCCTTTCGCAAGCACGACTTGAGCTGGAGTTAGGGAAACTTTCGGGCAAGCAATCCCCGGGCCTCGCTTCTGGACTTTGCGTTTCCAGGGAGAGTCGTTGTGACGGAGATTCGGAAACTTGCTGGGCTGGCGGGACGGATTGGCCGGCGCGATGTATCGATGGGGTGGCGCGGCCTGTCGCTATGGAATTTCCCCTGTGGCTTATGATCTACTGTCAATCAGGCACGCATCACCGTCGGGTCGATCATCCACTTTCACGGGGATATCCCCCTGTGTGGGGTGCCTGAGCAAAGTTAAAGAGCAGAAAAAGAATTAAAGGGCAGTGAGTATCGATGCCTAGAGAGATACAGGGTGTGGACATTGAGGATCGGAAATTACCACAGGATGCGGCGGTCTCCCGGCGGATAACCGGGATACAGTGGGCCCGGGGCCGCGCGGAGCGCCGACCGAGCGGCCACGGACATATCTCTTGGGTTATTGAATACTCCTTAAACACTGGGTGTTAGCCCGGCGTCAGCGCCTTGCGCGACGCCGGGTAACTCGGGAGGTTCACCATGCAGCTGCACAGTCATTTCATCCCCGGCGTCGACGGCGACCACCTTCACCTGCCATCCCAGGGCAAGATTCGCGCCGGCTATCTCAGCGGCCTGAAGGGGCTGGTACGCCGCCTCGGAGCCGATCCCCGGGATGTGCTGGAGCACCAGGAGATAGACCCGGTGCTGCTCGACGACCCGGACAACGACCTGGAATGCATCGCCGTGGTGAACCTGCTGGAGTATTGCAGTTCCGTGCTCGATGACCCCCTGTTTGGGTTGCATCTGGCGGAGCAGCAGGAGCCGGACGCCTATGGCGCCGTCATCGCCCTGGCCCGCGCCGCCCCTACCTTCAGGGACGCCCTGCAATGCCTGATCGACTATACCCCCATCTCCACCTCGCCGGAGTGCGAGATAGAGATGCTGTCGGCCCGAGAGGTGGTGGAGGTGCGCTGGCGTACCCATATCGGCATGGGCAACAGCGGGCAGACCAGTTATCACGGCGTGCTGCTGATGATGAAGATTCTGAAAATGCTGGGTCGTGACGACTTGCGCCCCCGTTACGCCAACCTGTCCTCGCGCGTCAGCCGTGGAGAGATTCGACTGCTACAGGAAAGACTTGGCTGTCGGGTCAATGACAACGCCGACAGCAACGGCATCGCTTTTTCAGCGGGGATTCTCGAAAGGCCGGTGGCCACCGCCAACAAAACCATCTATAACCTGCTCAGGCACAGCCTATCCCAGCTAGGTTCTTCCAGCAGGGCGGATTTTGTCGAGCAAGTGGAGGCCTGCGTGCGGCGCCTGCTCGCCACCGGCGCCTGCGCCGTGGATGCCTGCGCCAGTCAACTGGGCACGTCCACCCGCACCCTGCAAAAGCGCTTGACCCGGCTCGACTATAAGTTCTCCGACATCGTCCAGAACGAGCGCATCAAGCTCGCCAAGCAGGCCCTGATGTGGACAGACTGCACCCTGGATGACCTGGCCTTCCAGCTCGGTTACTCGGAGCAGACCAGCTTTGGCCGGGCCTTCAAGCGTTGCACGGGGTTGACCCCTAATGCTTTCCGGGCCAGGGAGCGGGACAGGCGGGCCGCCGAGGGGGTCGTCATTGGCAGGCAGGGGTGAAGGGGTAGAGTTGTCAGTTGTTAGTTGGCAGTGATCAGTTTTCAGTTGGCAGTGATCAGTTTTCAGGTGGTGGGTTGGCGCCTTGCGGGGCGGCGTTGGGGCCAATCATCCTTCCCTGTCGTAGGCCGCGAGGATGTCCGTCACCACCTTGTGGTGGTGGCGCAGGGCCAGCTCGTGGTCGTGGTAGTGGAACTCCTTGATCTGGCCACTGTTGAGGGCGCGCTGGATGCGCTCCAGGGTGCTCAGGTCTTCCATCACCACATCGCGGAATTCCACCATGGTATTTTCCTGGCCGAAGCGCTCGGCGGCATTGTTGGCGGGGCGTACGAATACCCGCTGCTGGTACAGACAGCGGTCAGGCGCCAACGGCCACACCTGGTGCGCGGTGTACATGCCAGCGGAGACGGTGAAGGCCAGGCCGGGGAAGAACATCACCAGGTCCACGGACCAGTATTTGGAGCGGGTGGGGTTGAGTCCCGGCGGCATCTCGAAATCGAGAGCGTCCCGCACCACATTCTGGGCAGCGGCGGCGTTGCGGTAGGCCAGGTTTTGCACCGGCTTGGGTTCCGCCATCACGCTGTAGTGGGAGTTGGTGCGGTGGGGGCCGCTGAGCCTCACATCCAGCAGCCGGCCAAAGGGGTTTCCTGACGCCATCATGGTGGGGGCGGCGGAATCGGGGTGGAGAATGGGAATGTGGTACACCTCGGCGGGGGAGTCCACCGCCAGCTTCCAGTTGCAGCCAATCTCGGTTTCGAACTGTGAGCTTTGGGTGCAGGCGCTCCAGGGATAGCCCACCAGATCCCGCCCCTGGTCACCCAGGTAGTCCTCCAGGGATTGATAGGGCTCGTCAACCGCCGCGACGAAGATGAAGCCCTCCCAGATGCCGACTGGCACGGGCTTCAGGTTGAGCTTGTCCTTGTCGAGATCGAAGAAACCCTCCTCGTCCCGCACCCGGGCGATTTTGCCCTTGAGATCGAATGACCAGCCATGAAAGCGGCACATGAACAGGCCATTGCAGCGACCGGAATTGCGGTGTTCCACCACATTGCCGCGATGGGGACAGACATTGTGGAAGGCGTTGATATTGCCCTCCCGGTCCCGGCACACCAGCACCGACTGCTGGAAGGTGGGTAGTTCATGGACGAAAAAATTGCCCGCCTCGGGGATCTGCTCGACGCGGCCGATCATGTACCAGCTGCGCTTGAAAATGGCCTCGATTTCCTTGCGGTACACTTCGGGGTCATGATAGATGTGGGTGGAAACCGGACCTTTGTCGATGTCCGGGTACTTGTCGGTGAGCCCGATGGGGGGCACGGGAATATTCAGTTTTTCCATGGCAAATCTCCTACTGGGCGGCGGTGTCCGCTACCTGCCGCAGGTAGCGGATGCGACTCACGGGAAAGCCGTCCACCACCATGGGTTGGCCATACCACTCCACGGCGGGGGCCACTTCCGCCAGGGACAGCATCAGCTTCAGCAGCCTCTCCGCTTCCGGCGGCAATGCGCCGAGCTGGAAATCCCGCAGATAGTCCAACGCCCTGCCTCCCAGGGGCAGCATGGCGTCGTAGAACTCCCTGATACGGTCGATGGAGGTGCTCTGACGCTTTTCCATCCGCGCCACGGTGTCGGCCAACACCCATTCAGGGACGAAGGCCTCGAGGGTCTCGAAGCCCGGCGGCAGTACCGTTTCAGTCATAAGCGCTTACCTCGGATGTCGCGGAGAGTGCTGTTGCCGCCATTCAAAACTTGTAGGTGACCTCACCGCGGATAATTCTCCGGGTGCCGTAGTTGAGCAGGTTGCCGAACATGCCGGCGTCGGCGCCGATATAGTAGACCTCGTCGAACAGGTTGTCGGCAACGATATGGAAGGCCACGCGGTCGTCCGCGGTCTTCACCCCGGCCCTGGCGTTCACCAGCCAGTAGCTGCCGCCCTCGGCATCGGGCAGAACTCCCGGCAGCGCGGAGTACTTGAAGATCACACCGCTGTTGTGGGCCACCAGGACATTGCCCACCAGGCGCAGGCCGTTGGCGAGGGGCTGGTCGAGGGCCGCGTCCACGGACAGTTGTCGCTTGGGGGCCTTGGGCATGCGCTTGCCGCCGAGGTCGAAATCCGCCAGCACCGGGCTGTCGGACAGGGCGAAATTCTTGTATTCGGCGTCCAGGTAGCCGCCGTTGACCCCCAGGGTGATGGCATCGGTGACCTGCCAGGCGAGACCGCCCTCGATGCCCCAGGTGCGGGCGGAATCGGCGTTGATGATGGCGGTGGTGACTTCGGGAAACTCCGGTCGGGCGCGTACATCCACCTGCAGGTCGCGGTAGTCGTTGTAGAACACGGCGCCGGTCACTTGCAGGGTGCGGTCCAGCAGGGCGGTCCGGAAACCGATTTCATAGGTGTCGACGGATTCCGGCCCAAACACACTGCCATCGGACGGACTCGGATAGAAGGCCGGCGCGGTGACGATGTTGACCCCGCCGGTTTTGAAACCTCGGGCCCAGCGGGCGTAGACGACGCCCTGGTCAAGGGCATGGCTGAGGGTGGCCGAAGGGACGAATTTCTTCTGCAGGGAATCAGTGCCCGACTCAACCGGCAGGGAGAAGTCCGCCTCGTTCTTTTCGCGCATGTAGCGACCGGACACGGTCAGGCTGAGCCTGTCCGTCAGGTCGTAACCCACCTCCCCGTACACCGACCAGTTGGTGATGGTCTGGTCCACCTCGGTGCTGCCAAAGGGCACGGCATAGCTCAGAAAGAACACATCGTTGCGGCCACTGAGATTGTTTTCCAGGTAGGTGGCGCCGGCAAGGAAGCGCCAGGGGCCATCCAGGGTGGAAAGGGCGCGGAACTCCTGGTAGATGTAGTCGCGATCGAAATCAATGATGAACGGCACGAAGGCCACCATGGAGGTGGCGCTGTCGCCGCTGGTGGATGTGGTCAGCTCGCGGTAGGCGGTGATCGATGTGAGATCGAAACCGGGACCGTGCCACAGCGCGGTGCCAGAAACACTGTAGTCGCGCATTCGCGCGTAGACTTCGGGGCCGATGGCCGTGGTCCAGTCCCCGCCGCTGTTGCCGAGGATGAAGCCCGGCGGCAGATCCGTCACCACGCCGAAACTGGCCAGTAAACCCTCCAGCGCCGCTTGGTTGAACCCGGGGGTGGAGCTGTAGAACTGGCTGCTGCTGGTGTCGTCTTTTTCGGCGTAACTGCCGGACAGGGTAAAGGAGAAGCTGTCAGAGGGTTCCAGCAGCAGTTTGCTGCGCACGGACCAGAAATCCTTGTCGAAGATTTTCGACGGGTTTTGGGGGGCATTGAAAAAGTCGGCCGTCTGCTGTGGTGAGCCTAGAAAGGAGCCTTCGGGAAAATGCTCCGCGGCATAGGGGGTGGCGGGCGCGCGGTTGGAGACATAGGGGTCGTGGGTGGACCTTTCCACCGACAGGGTCCAGGCGGCGGCTTCACCGATGGGAAGGTTGAACCAGGCCGCGCCATTGAAGGTTCCCTTGGTGCCGTAGCCGGCGCGGAACTCCCCCATCATCGCCTCGGTCGACGGGGAGCGGGTGATGATATTGACCACGCCGGCGGTGGCGTTGCGCCCGTACAAGCCGCCCTGGGCGCCCTTCAGCACTTCCACCCGCTCGATATCCGCCAGGGTGTCGACGGTGACGCCGTATATCTGCGGCACATCATCCACGAAGGTGGCGACACTGGGGTCCGCACCCACGAACACGGCGTTGCCGATGCCGCGCATGTATATCTGGACGAAGCCGTTGTTGGTGTCGGGGAAATAGCCGGGGGTGTTGAACTGCATCGATGTCAGGTCGCGGATGCCGGTGAGGTTGAGCTGTTCCCCGGAGGTGGCCTGGATGGACATGGGAATGGATAGCAGGCTCTGCTCCCGCCGCTGGGCGGTCACCAGCACTTCCTCCAGCCCGCCGGTGAACGACGGTGTGGACTGCCCCTGCGCCGCCGCCGTGGAGGCGACCGACAGCAGCGAGAGCGTCAACAGGGAAACGGACAGGGCGATAGGATTCTTGTTCATGGTGGCGGATCCACTCCGGTGGTGCTTTGTTGGGTTGTGGTCCGCGACCGCCAGCCAGTGCGGGGGTCGCGGTTGGGATTATCAATCCACGCAACACTAGCAGGGGGGCGCGGACGCCGCTCGACTCTGCGCGCCCGTTCGTCTGCACGCGCCGCCAGGGCACTGGGCATGGGGGCTCTTTTGTTGGAAGAAAGCCCGTGCTGGAAGAAAGCCTGTGTTGTAGAAACTCGCTGTTGTAGAAGCTCTCTCTTGTAGAGACAGGGGCACAAAGTATCGAGACCCCGGCTGGCGTCGGGGTTCATGCTCATAGTCCATCGGGCCAAAACCGGCACAGGGGGTATCGTGACTGCACACAAGCCATCTTTTTCCAGTTCTGTCATCGAGGACTCGGGCCTGATCGTCGATCGCAAGCCTCAGCCTCTGAACCGAGCGGACTTGCCGGCGGGCCTGAAGCTGGTGTCCGCGGATAACCATATCGAGCTCACCGAGGACATCTTCATTGAAAAGTTTCCACCCCGAATGCGCGACCGTGCCCCCCGGGTGTGGTTCGACAAATATTGGCGGGTGGGTTTTCCCGAGCAGCTACAGGCCTATCCGCTGGGGGTGGATATCGACAGGGCCCTGACCACCACGGTGCTCAACGACGGCTTCGACTTCGCGGTGCGTTACCGCCACCTGGATGCCGAGGGCGTCGACCGGGAGATCGTCTACCCGCAAAGTTTCCTGGGTTTCATTCGCTACCCGGACCAGGACATGCAGGAGTTGATGTATCGCGCCTACAACGAGCACATGGCGGAACTGGGACGCAGGAGCCAGGGCCGCTTCTTCGGTGTTGGGATCTGCAGTAACTGGTGGGATCCCGCCAAGGCGGAAGCCGCCATCCAGCAGATTGTCGACCTGGGGTTGAAAAGCTTCATGTTGCCCTACAGTCCTGGCAAGGACAGCCAGGGCAATCCCATCGACTACGCGGGGGAGGCCATGGACCGACTCTGGTCCGTGGCGGAGGAGGCGGGCCTGCCGGTGAACTTCCATATTGGCGAGGTGCCGGCCAGCGGTGGTCGCGGCGGCTTTGGCACCTTTTTCCTGGTGCAGGCGGCGCCCTTTCGGCGGGTGTTCGGCAACCTGATCTTCGGCGGCATTCTGGACCGCCACCCCGGTCTTCGCATCGTGTTCGCCGAGGGTGGCATCAATTGGGTGGCGGGGGCCCTGCAGGACGCGGAACTCACCTACGGCGCCCACCGCGAGATCTATGACTGGGCGTTGAAACACCCGCCGAGCCACTATTGGCACAACAATATGTATGCCACCTTCCAGACCGACAGGATAGGTCTGAAACTGTTGAACGACATAGGCGCCGACCGGGTGATGTGGGCCCAGGACTATCCCCACGGGGAGGGCACTTTCGGCTATACCGCCAGCGCCATTGGCGAGGTGCTGGCGGTGGCCTCGGAGGCGGATGCTCGGAAAATTCTTGGAGATACGGCGGCTTCGCTCTACAGGTTGGACGGTTAGCGGGCCTGTCTCCTGAAGCAACCGCCGCGGTACAGCCTGGCGGACACACTCCGTCATTCCGCCAGCGCCACCAGCACGCTGTTCAGGTGGCGAAACCCGAGGGGGGTGGTGGCGAGCCGCTCGCCGGGTTCGCGCACCAGCCCCCTGGCCGCCAGTTGTTGCCAGCGGCGCTCCAGCCCGGCGAAGTCAAGGCCGGTACGCTCAGGGTACAGGCGGGCGGGAACCCCTTCCACCAGGCGCAGGACGTTCATCATGAATTCCATGGGCAGTTCCGTGGCGTCGATGGCGCCGTGGCTGGCGCGCCAGTTGCCCTGGCGCGCCAGGTAGTCCGCCGGGGCCCGGGTCTTGCTGGTGCGCAGGATGGCATTCCCGTCCGTGATCTTGCCGTGGGCGCCGGCGCCAATCCCCAGGTAGTCGCCGAACCGCCAGTAGTTGAGGTTGTGACGGGACTCCCTGCCGGGTGTGGTCCAGGCTGACACCTCGTACTGGTGGTAACCCGCTTGCCCCAACAGGGCTTCGCCGGCGGCCTGGATGTCCGCCAGCACCTCGTCGTCGGGCAGCTCTGGCGGGTGCTTGTGGAAAACGGTGTTGGGCTCGATGGTGAGCTGGTACCAGGACAGGTGCGTCGGGCCCAATTGCCGGGCCAGGGCGAGGTCGGCTAGGGCCTGATCGGGGGATTGATCCGGCAGGCCGTGCATCAGGTCCAGGTTGAAGTTGTCGAAACCGGCGTCGCGGGCGGCGTCGACGGCGGCGATGGCGGCGGCGCGGTCATGGATGCGGCCCAGTCGTTGCAGGTGCCGGTTGTCGAAGCTCTGGATGCCAATGGACAGGCGGTTCACCCCGGCGGCGCGAAAGCCCGCGAAGCGTTTCTGCTCCACGGTGCCCGGATTGGCCTCCAGGGTGATTTCGATATCATCGGCAAAGCCAATGCGCCGCTCGGCGGCGTCCAGCACGGCGGCAATGGTGGCGGGGGACATCAGGCTGGGGGTGCCGCCGCCGAAGAAAATCGATACCAGTGCGCGGCCACGAACCCCCTCCAGTTCCGATTCCAGGTCCGCCAGCAGCGCCTTCAGATAGGCGCTCTCCGGGATATCTCCGGCAGGCTCATGGGAGTTGAAATCACAATAGGGACATTTGCGCACGCACCAGGGTATATGCACATAGAGGGAGAGGGGAGGCGCGTCAGGAATCAATGGTGGCCCAGTTTTTCCAGCAGCTGGCGCATGGCGCGGGCGCGGTGGCTCAGGGTGTTTTTCACTTCCCGGGGCAGCTCGGCGGCGGTGCAGCCCTGTTCCCGCACAAAAAACACCGGATCGTAGCCGAAGCCGTTGCTGCCCTTGGGGCGGGTGGCGATCACCCCCTCCCAGGTGCCCTGGCAGATCAGCGGCGTGGGGTCGGCGGCGTGGCGCATGTACACCAGCAGGCACTGGAAGCGGGCGGCGCGGTTTTGCTCCGGCACTTCCTTCAGCAGCTCCAGCAATCGCTTCTTGTTGTCCGTGTCCGTGGCCTTGGGGCCGGCGAAGCGGGAGGAGTAGATGCCGGGGGCGCCGTCCAGGGCATCCACCTCCAGGCCCGAGTCGTCGGCGATGGCCGGCAGGCCGGTGAGTCGCGCGGCGTGGCGGGCCTTGATGATGGCGTTCTCGACAAAGGACAACCCCGTCTCCCTGGCGTCCGGTACATCGAATGTGGACTGGGCCACCACATCGATGCCGCGATCCGCCAGCAGGTACTGGAACTCCTTCAGCTTGCCAGCGTTGCCGCTGGCAAGCACCACCTTTTCGACGCTGAGGGCAGGGGTGCTATCGGTCACGGTAGAGCATCCGGGTGAAGGTGAGATTGCGCTCCGGTTCTCCGGCAGGCCTTACCTGAATGCGGAAATTGAGAGGATCCTCGTTGTCGAAGCGGAACGGTGCCAGGTAGTAGACGGAATCCCCTTCCCGCACCTCATGGAAGTCCAGGGTCTGCTGCTGACCCAGCAGGTTGGTGGCGCTGCCGGTGACATGGGCCGCGCGACCGGCGGGTTCGTCGTTCACCACCACCGAGATGTTCACCAGGCCGCGGTTCGGGCCGCGGGCGATGTCGTAGATGGCCGCCACTTCAGGCTTGATGAAGCTGCTGTTGAACACGCTGTAAAAGATCTTTGTGTCGCCGAATTGCGCGAAGGGCTCGTCGCTGGCGATTGCCGTGCCGGCCAGGGCCAGCAGGGTCGCGGCCAGCCAGGCCAGGGGCCGGGTGCGTGTGACAGGGTGTGTGTTCATGGCGATCCTCCGGTCATTCCTGTGTTGGCTTACTCAGGTGATAGACAGCGGTCTCTGCAAAAAGATTAGGCCAGATTGCCGCAAGTTGCCTGCCAATCGCCGACGGGGCTATGGTGGCGCGGTCCAGTACCCGAATGCGCAGGTCGCGGCACAGGGCCTCGAAATCCCGTACCGTGCAGAAGTGGATATTGGGGGTGTCGTACCACTGGTAACTGAGCTGCTTGGTGACCGGCATGCGGCCCCTGAGCCCGAGAAAGGCCCGTGCCTTGACATTGCCGAAGTTGGGGAAGGTCACCACGCACTCCTTGCCGATACGCAGCATTTCCGCCAGGGTGCGGTCCGGTCGCAGCAGCGCCTGCAGGGAGTTGGTCATCACCACCGTGTCGAAGCTGTCGTCGGGGAAGTTGGACAGCCCGCGATTGATGTCCGTCTCGATGACATTGACGCCGCGCTGGATGCAGGCGGTGATGCGTTCCGGGTCGATCTCCAGGCCATAGCCTTCGATATGGTGGCTGGCGGTGAGTGACGCCAGCAGGGTGCCGTCGCCACAGCCGAGGTCCAGCACCCGGCTTCGCGGGCGGATCCAGTTTTGCAGTATGTCGAGCTCCACCCGCAGCATCAGCTGTTCCTCAGGATGTCTTCGGCCTCGCGGGCCACATTGGCCATATAGCTGCCGAATACCGCCTGGTAGCGGGGATTGGGCAGCAGAAAGGCGTCGTGCCCGAGATCCGACTCGATATTGGCATGCACCACATCGCGATTGGCGCCGATCAGGGCATCGACGATTTCCCGGGAGCGTTGCGGGGAAAAGCGCCAGTCGGAGGTGAAGGAGATCACCAGGAACTTGCACAGGGCGTGGCGGAAGGCCGCCACCGGGTCGTCGCCATATTCCCGCGCAAGATCGAAATAATCGAGGATCTTGGTCATCAGCAGGTAGGTGTTGGCGTCGAACACCTCGGAAAACACATCGCCCTGGTGGCGCAGGTAGCTCTCCACCTGGAATTCGATGGGGGTGTCCAGGCCCCGCTCGAAGGTGCCCTGGCGCAGTTCGCGTCCGAAGCGGGTTCCCATCAGCTCATCGGACAGGTAGGTGACATGGCCGATCATGCGCGCCAGCGCCAGCCCGGTACGGGGCAGGGTGCCGTGGCTCAGGTAGTCGCCGTCGTGGAAGTCGGGATCCGACTTGATGGCGCGCCGCGCCAGCTCGTTGAAGGCGATGTTCTGGGCACTGAGTTTCATGGCCGAGGCGATCACCACGCAGTGGCGCAGGCGATCGGGGTACTCCAGGGCCCAGCGCATGGCGTTCATGCCCCCCAGGCTGCCACCGATCACCGCCGCCCACTGGTTGATGCCGAGCTTGGCGGCGAGGCGCGCCTGGCTGTGTACCCAATCCCGGGCGCGCAGGGGGGGGAAGTCGCGGCCCCAGGGCTTGCCGGTGGCGGGGTTGTTGGTGCGCGGTCCGGTGCTGCCGTGGCAGCCGCCGATATTGTTGAGGGACACCACGAAAAACCGGTTGGTGTCGATGGGCTTGCCGGGGCCGATATAGGCGTCCCACCAGCCGGGCTTGCCGTCCTCGGCGCTGTGGTACCCGGCGGCGTGGTGATGCCCGGAAAGGGCGTGGCAGATCAACACCCCGTTGCTGGCGGCGCGGTTCAGCTCGCCGTAGGTTTCCACCATCAACTGATACTGGGGCAACACCCGCCCACAGGCCAACTCGAGGGGTTCCTCGAAGTGCACGGTGCGGGGCTTGACCAGGCCCACGGAGTCGGCGGGGAAGGGGGTTGTCATAGGGGGGGTAGTTTACATGGAAAGATTTGGGTCGGACGTCGGACGTCTGACGTCTGACGCAAAGGAAGGGAGGTAAAACCGATTACCACACCTTGATTGGCACTGTTTCTGGTCATTTAGCAGGTCTTTCCGCCACTCCAAACAAAGCGTCAGACGTCAGACGTCCGACGTCCGACGTCCGACCCAAATCTCCTCACTCCACCGTCACGAT
>JBJHDJ010000026.1:0-13453 GCA_050486485.1 Porticoccaceae bacterium | reverse complement strand
TCGGGCAATGGAGGGGGCGAGCAGCCGCGCCAGCTCCATGACCAGTTCGCCATCGAGCGAAATCGTGCAATCCGGGTCGATTACCAGCCAATCGAGCCTTGAACTGGGCAACCCGGCAGTACCCACTTCCCGCAGTGACATGACCATCACCGCGGCTTCTGTATCGGGCTGGGCGAGCAGCACCCGCGCTGCCTCAAGTCCGCTACCCGGCGTCGGCGTCCGCAACTCCTCCCCAACCCAGACGCCTTCCCTGGAGGCAAACCCGAGGCCTTCCCGCTGACGCCCCAACGAGTGGATAGCTGGCCTGAGCCAGTCGCTGCCACGGTCCGTGATGATCAGAGACAGAGGTATTCTGCCCCCATCGGGGAACAGCCCCTTGAGTATGTCGGTGTATATCTCGGGTGTCGAGCCAGCCCCTATCTGAGGCGCCGCATTGACCTCGCACACAATGGCCCCACCCTCCATCCAGGAACGAGCGATATCCGGCATGATCAGGTCAACCCCGGCGATATCCAGCCCCAGCCCCTCGGCGACGCGAATCACCAGCCTCTGGTTATCAGGATGCAGATCCCCCTGGTAGAGGCTGGGGGTGCCGCCAGTGGATACATTGGCATTGCGCCGCAGCTTCACAAACTCACCGGGGGACGGAATACTCTCGGGAGCCAGTCCACGGGACGTCAGCAACTCCTTGGCCTCGTCATCCACGGCCAGAAGCACTTTGCCTTGGCGCTCGCGGGCACGGCGCACGCTGTCGGCATCCTGCTGTGTCTGGCGCACCAGTTCGGCCACGGTGTGGACACCATCCCCAGTAACGCCTCCCGGCCTGCGCACCACCACCTTGAGGATGCGACCATGGAACACCGTGATACGATAATCCAGCCCCTCGCAGAATTTTTCCACCAGTACATTCGCGGACAGCGCACTGGCTTTCCTGTAAGCCGATCTCACCTCTTTCTCGGTTCTCAGGTCGGCTGAGACGCCAGCACCGCGATCCAGGTCGGCCGGTTTGACAACCAATGGGTACCCCAACCTCCCGGCGGCCTCCACCGCCATGTCCTCACTGGTTACCGGCAGGTGCACGGCAGCCGGAAGGCCCATGGAGCGCAGGAACCGGGAGCAATCCAGCTTGTTCTTGGCAATGGCCACACCGAGATAGGGTACGACATGGGTAAAACTGCTACTCATCAGTAGGCTTCTGACACCCTGACCGAAACGGCCAATACCCTGACTGATCTGGATGACGGGAATATCCAGTTCGTTGGCGGCTCTGGCAAAATAAAAAGGGTTCAAGCCCCGATCCCTGTAATCCTGCAACTGATGAACCAGTGTATCCAGGGCCAACTGCAGCCGATCATTGAGTCCAGGATCGGCTTCTTGGGTTGCTGTCGAAGTGACAGACATCAGCCATTTCAACATTGCCAAACCCGTCTTAGGGGTGGCGCAGGGCATCGCCACCTGGTAAACCTCCCCTCCCGAGACCCTCTTGTCGACCCACACGACCGGTGTCCTGAAAATGGGTAATCTGGCATTGTTGTAGATGGGCAACATCCATCTCAAAAGGGTTTCCAGAAAGAGCCGTTCGTCTCCCCCCGGAATTTCCCGTGGCCCGATGGCGTCGGCAAGCAAAACCTCCAGGCGCTTACTGACGGCCGGGTACCAATCAGAGGCCCCGCTTGCCACCCATACCCTGGCGCACAATACTGGTCCTTCGAATCCGTAGCCGGCCCCCCTGTAAGCTATCGCCTTTCGATCAAGTCGTGTCAGGTTAGTGTTCAAGGAAGCATCTCTTGTTGCATCCAGCAGTGGCATGGATGCCAGGAAATTGAACAGCACGGCCAACGCATCGCTGCAACTCAACCCCCCATTTAAAGGGCTGCCTAGTCGGAGGCCCCAATATCCATCCCGCAGCCATGGCGTGGATCTTGCCTCAGCCAGAGGGGCTGATATCAACAGCCCAAAGTACCCTACTCCAGGCTGAGTAACCAGATACAGAGTAACCGCTTCGAGTCACTGCCACCTCTGGTGGTCATTACTCGATGGGGCCAAATTTTTCTTCGTACTTCTCAACGGCAAGTATTAGGTTCTTGGCAAACTCCTTGGCCAGCTTGGGGGGTATCACCAATCTGCTCGTCGCCTTTTTATCACCTGGCCTCTCACCCTTGAAAGACTGGAATTGCATATCCGCCATGATGGCGTTGGCGTTCATCAACACGGCATCGACGCCGTTGCACAAGGTCTTGGCGGGCACTGGCCGCGCCCCTTTTTTAAGCGGTGGCGGAAGACCCCTCGCCTTCATGGCCGCCTCCCGGACAGGAGATTGACCCACGGCCCGCCACAGCGAGGATATCGGTGAATCCGTGCGTCCACCGCCGGGCAATCGCACCGGCTGCCGACCTTCCACCAGCACATGGTCAAACCTTTCACAGATCCAGGCGTAGAGCGCGGAATCCAGGCGATTCATCTCTCTGATGGTTGCGACGATATCCTCGGGTAGAGCGGCCTCCTCGGTTTTGACACTGTTGCGGTTGACATGGTTTTCCTTCAGCGACGGCAGGCCGAAGGTTTTCGCCATCAACTCCAGTGTCTCGGGGTAACGCTCCAGGATGCCCACCACGGAAAACCGATTCTCGATGTTCTCCTTGGCCTTGGCCAGCGCTCCATCCGGGCAAGGTGCCGGCCCAAGCCCATAGCCGCTGAAGCGCCGCACCATGCCATTGTCCAGCTCGGCGCAGGGACTGGAAAAAAACTCCTGGGGTGTACCCTCACCCTGGAACCAGGGCTCGAAATCCAGATAAAAATCCGAAGTCCTTGGCAGTTTGGCCATGGCTGCCAGATCGCCGCCTGCTTCCTGATAGCGTTTCTTGTACACCTTCAGCATCGGCTGGCAATAATTATGCAGGGAGATCATTCGCGCGACCGGCTCCCGCACCACCGCAGTGTAATAGCTGGGCCGCGCCAACCATTCATGAAGACCAAATGCGTAGTGGCCGCAATACAGGGCTTTCGACTGATCCGCCAAGGCGCTAAAAGCCTCGCCTTCGCGCATCAACGAAAGGTCGTACAGATCGGCAATATTCTCCCCCCACAGGGCTGTGAACGCGGTAAACAGAGACATGCCGCCACTTTTTGGTACATGCATGAACAGCAGTGGCGTGGCTGGGGAAATCAGGGGAGTGCTATCAGTCATCAAGGTTCCAACATGAATGCAGGCAGGCAGTGGCGGTCATTATAGAGGAGTTAATTCTCATGTCCCACACACCACAGACATCCACCACGGCGAGCCTGAACTTGAAGAAGCAATCAGGCCTGATTATTCGCCACCATCGAAGTAGCACTGTCGTTGTCAAAGTGCAGAGCACCGAGCGGAACCCAACCGACCAAGCAACGGGAACTGTGATACACACCCGGATGGCATACCAACACATTATCAGTGAATATCCTTCAGAAAATCGAAATTTAGCGCCGTCTCCTCCTTGAAGACATCATCGAACCCCGGTACAGGCGCGGCAACTTGTAGCTCTTGTCGGCCAGTATGCATCGTTGCCAGCAAGGGTAACTGATGCATGGAAAAGAGCTGCCCATAGGCGAGGCCCAGTGCGCCACAGTCACGCAATTCCCCGAGTGCTTCCCCAGCCAGTGAGTTCAACACAGACTCGTCAACACAATACAACCCTGCAACACTGCTTCTTGCCGCCCGTTCCGGCAACTGGTATTTGACTTTCCAGGGCGTGATCAAACCCTGGTCCGCCAATGCCTGACAGGCACGGGCCGTTGCCTTCTTATTTTCCTCCACCACCTCGAAGAAATGGAGCACTTGGGCCACCGAGTCAGCCAATGCGCCGGATTCACCAAAGAGCGGTTCCCCCCCCTCCTCGGCGAGGCAAGCCCCGTCAATGGCCAGCACCTGATTACCCTCTGGCGTGTTGGCCATGGCGAAGGGGGCACCCCTGAAACTGGACGGCACATAGGGCGCCAACCACTCTCCCCGCGACCCAACATAGGCATTGGCGCCATTTTCCAAACTCAGCACCACCACTGCGTCAAACACATCCTCGCGGGGCAGAAAGCCCAGCACATAATGAGGCAATAGTTTTCCCAGCTCCGCCAGCAGTAGGGGGGCCAGATGGTTGTGCGCCGCAAAGGCAAAGTTTGGATAGCGCTTCCACCCCGTATTTCCATGCTTGGATTTTGAAACAGCGATCCACTCAGTCATAAACACTCCAAGATTTTGTTGTCAGATTGTAGCAAGGAAATCAGCTCTTGCTTTACCAACACCCTGCAAAAAAGAAAGAATCAGCCCGAACTCCCTGTTGTGGCCTGTTCTATCGGCAAAAAGCAAGTCCTGATCCAAATGGCACTGGCTTAAGCCCCAAATGTGCATTCCTTCTCCCCTGCCCTCTCCCAAGCGGGAGAGGGGGGAAACTGCGCCGAAACGCCTAAATCAGTGCCATTCAGACCTGACTCCAAGACCTGACCCTAGCACCCACCCTAGCATAAAAAACCCCGCCCTTTCGGGCGGGGTCAATTTTATACAGAGATTGCCTGGTCCGAAGGACCAGGACTATTTCTGTCAGATCAAGGCCGAGTCGACAAAATCTGTCGCGCCCAGAGGGCCGGCCAGATTCGTGACGACTGTAGCACCCGTTGACTCCTGGATGGGATCGAAGCCCTGGATACCCTGAATGACCAGAGCATCCGCGGTCACTGCCGTCCACTCCTGGGCGATGGTAAACACATTGGTCACCTGATCCCAGTTGCCGTAAAGCACATAGGGCTCGCTAGTAGATAGCAGGTCACCAGTGGGGCCAGCGGGACCAACGAGGTCAGCATCGTTAAAGGCGTTGACAGGTGCACCGGGTGTTACCACCGCCAGCTTGTCAACTCCCACCTCGAAGCCGTTGATCACATCCACACCGGCGCCGTAGGTCAGGGTATCGCCAACCAGTGCCGCATCAGCGCCGCCACTCAGACCACTGTTCGCGGTGGGTGCCACACTGAACACGGTGTGAGTCACAGCATCAAACTCACCCAGAACAAACACGTCCTCGGCGGCGGTTGCGGTCATGATCTGCGGACCAGGCTGGCCAGCGATCACATTCTGTACCGGCGCGCCCTGGTCGAAGATCAGGTTGTCGACGATCTCGTGGATACCCACCAGGGTGGAGCTTTCCACATTGGCCACCAGATCCACCGCCCAGGTTTGTCCTGGTCCGCTGGAGATATCCTGAACGAAGTAGATCTCGAAGTTCTGGATACCAGTGCCAACACCAGTGGGATCGGTGCCCACAACCACCACGGCTTTGCCATTGTCGTTGAGGTTGATCGCCGCGCCGCCCGTGCCAAAATGGGCAGGAGTCAATCCGCCACCGACCTTGGTGAGGATGACAACCGCGTCACCCGGCTCGTTGTTGGCGTTGATGGGGGTTACGCCATCCCAGTTGCCGGGCACGGTGACCACATTGGCGGCCGGAACCTCATCTTCAAGGTAGAGCATCAGATCGATGAAGTCCTGGTTGACGGGAGAGGGATCACCACCCGTTCCCTCGAAGGTGAAGCCTGTGATGGTATCGGTGCCCTGGTTATTGAACACCTGATTTTGCAGCGCATCATATTCGATGGTACCGAACACCACGGTATCCGTGCCCCCATTGGCGGCGGGGTTGAGGATGATGGTGTCGTCGCCGGCATCACCGAAGATGGTCGCGGTATTGTCATTAAAGGTATTGACAGTGATGGTGTCGTTACCACCGCCGCCTTCAACCCAGGCTTCGTTGGCGCCAACAGCGCTACCGAAGTTGACAACGATCACATCATCACCCTCGGCACCTCCATTGAACCAGTTGCCAGGACCATTCACATACCACCAGTAGTTGCCCCAGTCGCCAAAGACGAAGGCATCACCCGTGGTGGTGACAGTGATGGTATCGTCGCCATTGCCACCAGCCACCCAGGCTTCGGCGGCATTGACAGTAATGGAGTCGTCACCCGCAGCCCACCACCAGTAGTCGCCTTGCACCGAGACTTCACCATTGCTGGTCACCACGATGGTGTCATCACCCCAGCCACCAACTACATTAACATCCGCAGTATTGGCAGTAGCGGTGATATGGTCGTCCCCATCCTCGCCATCAACGAACAGGTAACTGCCATTGTTGGTCTGAGTAGCCACGATGGTGTCATCACCGTCGGAGCCAATCACGTTCTCCACAAGTGTCGTGAAAAGAGTGCCATTGATTGGAGAGCGGAGTACAGCAGTTTGTCCATCCGCCCACCATGGCACACCATCATTAAAGCCGGTTACATTGACATCCTTGTTGTTGGGCAGTTCGGCGGACTGGCTGATGAAGACGGTATCCTCGCCACCGATGAAAATGTGCTCCACATCGTTGGCGTAAATGTCATCACCCGACCACCACCAAAAGCCATTGTAAGGTGTATTGGCATTCCTTGACTCAATGGTATCGTCACCCAGGCCACCATCGATGTACCAGGTGTTGTCCTCGCCACCACCACCGGTGCTGATAAAGTCATCGCCCTCGCGCAGGAAGTAACCAGACAGACCGTTGTCGAAATCGGACACATTGGTGCCGATGGCTTCCATCTCGGTCAGAACATCATTGCCGTAGCCGGTGGTGACTTTCTGCACATCCTCGTAACCGGGATACCACCAGGCGCCCAGGCCCTCGGCTTGGACATTGTTGCCAGTTTCGAACAGGATATGCTCGATATCGTCGATCTTCACCAGATTGAGCTGCCAAAAGATCGGCAGAATCGGGTTGGAGACGGCGAAGTTCAGTTGCAGGGTATCGTAACCACCGCGACCGTCGGCGCTGTCGGCGGCCTGAAGCTGTGCCAGGCTGTTGGCGACGAAGGTATCATCCGCGCTGGTACCGTACAGGCTGTCGGTGTTGGTGGTGAACTCAAAGCCACCCTGAACGATGATGGTGTTGGCACCCGGGTTGTAGTCGGTATTGTTCAGATCCGGCTCGGTCACCAGCACATTATCGATGTAGATATCGACATTGCCGTTCTTGACGATCACCACATTGTTCGTGGCATTGGCCACCGACGGGTCGAGGAAGATATCGACGCGGCTGCCGGCCGGCACGGTGGGGTCCACCTTGATGATCAGGTCGGCGGTGCCAGTGGTCTGGTTGATGACCCGGTCGTTCAGGTCGATCTGCCAGGTCTGGGCATTGTTGGCGGTAGCCACCAGCTCGATGACCTCCAGACCGGTGACATTGCGCAGATCGGCGGCGGTGATGGTGGCGCCGTTGACCACGCGCAGTGTGTCCTGGGTGGAATCGGCGGCGCCGGTGTTGGCGTCGAAGTTCAGCACCAGGCGACCGTTGATGGCCAGGTCATCGGCAATGACGATATCGCGGATATTGCCACCCTCCAGGGTGAAGCTGCGGCCAGAGGCCACGGAGAGGGGCACACCGGTGATATCGACCGTCTGGGCACCGGGCTCGGTGAAGAAGAACACCCGGTCCGTATTGGCGTAACCTGTCAGCACCGTGCCACCTGTCCACTCTGCGTTACCAGGACTGCTCAGGTCACCGGTTTGGTCTACAAAGCTAAGTGCGGCTTGGGAGCTTGCACCGCCCAGAACAAAGTAGATGTATTGATCCAGGGTAGTGTGGGTGGCAACAAGCCCGGCATTGCCCGGGTCTGCTGCCCAAGCCGCCCGCAGGATTGCAAAGTCTCCGTAGCTGATGCCCTGGGACAGAGTGATGCCCTGGTAGCTAACAAGCGGCAGATCCCTGCTGTTGGACTTGGTGGTATCAACCGTGATGTGCTTGTCCTCGGCGGTGTCGAAGTTGTCGGAGGACAGGCGCAGGGTGATGTTCTGCTGACGCAGGTCGAACACCTCGATGCTGGTGGTGCTGCTGGTCTCGGAAATGCCAACAATCACATTCTGGCCCGGGTGCAGGTTGCGCAGGGTCAGGGTGTCGCGGCCTTCGCCGCCGTGAATGGCATCGTCGACGGTGAGGTGCTGGGCGTACAGGATGATCTGGTCGTCGCCGTCACCGAGATCCACATTCAGGTAGTGGTCACCCAGAATTTCCACGGTGTCATTGCCGTCGCCACCCAGGATGGTGGTCTGGAAATCGAACAGGGTGTTGTCCACATTGCCGCCAGGCAGGCGGGCGCCGTCGATCAGCAGGTAGTCGTCGCCGCTACCTAGGTCGATATTGTGGTAGCCGTCACCCTCGATGATAACGGTGTCGTCACCGGAGCCCGCATCGACAATCTGGTTACCGCTGCTGATGATTTCCAAATAGTCGTCACCGCCGCCAAGGCTGATGTTCCAATCGTTGAAGGCAGTGGAGTAGGAATTGGCGGCTTCGATGATCACGGTGTCATTGCCGGAACCGGCAGTGACGGTGCTACGACCATCGTTGAGTGCGAGGGTGGTCAGGTCATCGACATCGCCCCAGTACTCCAGGAGGTTGTTGCCATCGCCCAGATTGATGTCCACCAGACCGCGCTCGATATCCGCGTGCACATAGTCGTTGCCGGGACCGGTATCGATAAAGCTGTGGGAGCGATCCAGCGCGATGGTGAGGGTGTCGTTGCCGGTGCCGAGGTCAACGACATTGATGCCGGCATTGCGGGCGCCACCTATGTAGATGTCATCGTCGCCCTGGGCGCCGATCACATTCAGGATGGTGGTGCCGGCAACATTGACGGTGCCATTCTGGTTCAGCGCCACGCCTTGAGCATGCAGGCTCAGGGTCAGGTCGGCGGCCAGTTCGCTGGCATCCACCAGGTTGACATTGAGGTCGAGGAAGTCTTCCACCTCAAGGTCGGCATTGCCGTCGATCATCACGGTTTGCAGCATGTCACCCACATAGAGACCACTCAGGGTGTTCTCGGTAGTGTCGCTGATCTGGGTGCGCTGGGCGGAGGTGATGTTGATCTGGTCAGCTTCGGACTGACCCCAAGCGTAGGGGAACTCGTTGCTGAACACGATCTCCGAGCCAATCACTTCCGACAGATACAGGTCGATGGCATTGCCAACCGCCACGCCGCCCGCAGTGCGCACATAGGCGTTGTTGTCGTAGGAGAACTCGTGGTAGAGGTTGGTGTCGATGATGCGGATATTGGTGCCATTGACATTCTGGATATCCCAGAAATACACGGCGGAATCAGGAGAGCCCGTGTAATCGGTGGTCTGGAAGGACTCCAGCGTCTGATAACCATCGGCGTTGGAGAGATCCAGCTCGATGTCGATGCCGTTGACATTGGGGGCATTGATGCGGATGGTCTCGATATTGTTGAGGGTGGGGGCTGCAAAGAAGTTGTTGCTGCCACTCACCGACAGGATGAGGATGTCGTCACCAGCGCCGCCGTTAAGAACATCACCGGTTTGCAGGGTGTTCTGGGTAGCCTTGAAGGTGTCGTTCTTGTCGGTGCCAGTGATGTTGTCCTGACCAGCGGTAAGAATGAATTCTTGACCAGTGGGGTCCAGGCCGGCATCAACGGCGGCCTTGGCTGCGTCGATGGAGGACAGGTTCTGGTTGACGGTGGCCAGGATAGCCTTGGCCTGGGCATCGGTCAGACCAGGGTTTTGCTGCATGTAGGTGGCGACGCTGATCTTGTTTTCCAGCACCAGCTGATCGGCGGCGGAAGCACCGTCGATGATGGCGGTAACCAGTTGATCGATGGGCACGACGCTGCCGGGGCCATTGATCCAGTAGTTGTTGCCTTCGGCGTCAAGCGTCGGGTTGCGGCCAAAGAGGTTGTTGAACACATAGGTGACAACCTGGGCGCGACCCATGCCGTCAATGTTGGCGGCGTATTCGGGCTGGGTGTTCACCAGCTCGGACAGCATCTCGGCGATGCCGTAGCCGTTGTTGGGGTTATCGATGGCGGCCACATAGTGGTTGAGACCGCCGGTCTTGGCGTTACGACCCAGCAGGCCGATAAACACCGCCTGTACTTTCTGGGTTGTGGTTCCAGTGTTGAAAATACTCATCGTGGAGTTCTCCATTTTGTTAAGTCGAATCGACATTGCAAGCACCCGGCGAACCGGGATGAACCCGTCGGCTCTGCCTGCTGCCGCACCCACAGGAGCACGGCTCCCTATAACGGGCACTACCAATTATGCTGAACGGTCGAGGATAAACCGAGAAGCCGGTCACATTTCTGAGTGTCGCCACCTTGAAATAGGCCGTTTTCAACCCATAAGCAGCCTTGCTGTCCGGGTTTCAGCACCGGCGCATGGTAGCACAGTTTTTTGATGGTTTTGCAACAGGGTTTTTTATTGTGGTTTCAGGGGGTTGTTGGTGGTTTTTTGAGCAGGCTGGATGCCGGCGATAGAGGTAGTCTCCGCCGTAACCAGGGCAGCGGCCAGAAACCCCGCTATGGCTCTCTGGCTGTCGAGCGCAGAGGCTGGATTTTCTCCAACTCCGCTCCCAGGGACTCTTCCGCGGTTTCAATGTCACAGGCCACTTGCGCGCGCAGCCAATAACCAGCGCCAAGTCCGAAAAAACGGCACAGTCCGAGGTCGGTATCGGCCGTGACGGCGCGCTTGCCGGCAATGATCTGGCCAATGCGCTGGGCGGGAATGCCGGTTTCCTTGGCCAATCGGTACTGGGAAAGCCCCATGGGCTCCAGAAATTCTTCCTTCAAGAGCTCTCCTGGCGTTATGGGTTCAATGGTACGCATGGAACACCTCATTATGGTAATCAACTGATGATGGGTATCGCTGCGCTCAACCCATCCTACGTGCTTGCCTGCCGGGACTTGTGGTTGGGTTGTGTGGCTTGGCGGTGAGGACGACACCCATGGATTGCAGCACCGCCAGCAGGGTTTTCAGAGTCGGATTACCCTGTTCACTAAAGGACCGGTAAAGCTGTTCGCGGGAAAGTCCTGTTTCACGGGCCAAGGCCGTCATTCCCTTTGCTCGCGCCACAACGCCCATCGCCTTGGCAATGTAGGCGGCATCACCTGTCTCCAGTGCGTCGGCCACAAATACGGCGATGGCTTCCTCGCAGTCGAGCGCGGTAGCTGGATCATAATTGACAATTTGCTTGAGATCCCTCATCGGCACGATTGTAGCCTATAAGCTACGGTCTGGGCTTAATGGCACTGAATTAAGCCCGAAATGTGCATTCCTTCTCCCCTGTGGGGAGAAGGCCAGGATGAGGGGAAGGCGGCGGAGCCGCTTGATTGCTGGCGCAATTGCCCTCTCCCCGACCCTCCCGCACCCGGGAGAGGGATAAAGCTGCGCTGAAACGCTTTAATCAGTGCCATCGCGGCCTGGGCTATTGTATTTTCAGATGGTCAGCTCTTGTGGGTCTGTCTCCTACCTCCACGCTCCAGGGTTGGTTGCCCACTGCTGTGATTGGGTGCAAAGTACTCTCCACCTTCCAGCCAGGTCACACGCCACACCATGCGCCGCTCCCACAGTCTCTATCTGTCCGTTACCACTGTACTGGTGGCCGCCGCGCTTTGGCTGGCGTGGCTGGAGCCGGCGCCGGGTAGCCTTTACGGGCGATTGCAGGGGTTGGCCCTGGATGCCCGCTTGCCGGCGCCCGCCAGGGTGGAGGATGGGCGCATCGTCATCGTCGATATCAACGAGGAGAGCCTCGCCGCGGAGGGGCGCTGGCCCTGGCCCCGTGGACAGGTCGCCGAACTGGTGGAACGCCTGCTTGCCCGCGGTGTTGCGGTGGTGGGGCTGGATATTCTGTTTCCCGAACCCGGGGATCTGGTTGGGGACGCCGCCCTGGCCCGGCAACTGGCACGGCCGGAGGTGGTGGGAGCCGTGGCGTTCGCGCCCGGCGCCGGGGACAGCGGATTGCCTGTTGCCCCCGGGGGGTTGGTGTCTGGCAGTGGGCCTGGTTCGGGTGTAGGTGGGTTATCGCCTTCTGGCCAGCCTGCCGCTGATACAGGGGGCGGGCCAGTAGTGGCGATGGCGGGGTTGGCCCATGGCCTGCGAGGGGAAAATGTCGCTCTCGGGCATATCACGCCACTCTACGACGCGGATTTTGTTATTCGGCGGCTGCGGCCGCTGATGTGTGGGGATGACTGTTACCACACCCTGGCCGCCGCCATGCTGGCGCGCTGGAGTGATATCCCGCCGGTGTTGGCGGATGATCGCTATTGCGTCGCGGGCTTTTGCCAGCGCCTCAATCCCGACGGCACCCTGTCGGTGCCCTACCACCACCCCAGTCGGTTTGCCTATCTATCCGCTTCGACCGTGTTGCGCGGCAGCCAGCCCCTGCCACAACTGGAGGGCGCCATGGTGCTGGTGGGGACTTCCGCGGTGGGCCTGGGGGACCGGGTGGCCACGCCCCTGTCCGCCAGCACCCCGGGGGTTGAGATTCATGCCAAGGTGCTGGCGGGCATGCTGGACAATGTCTATTGGTCGCGACTGCCCGGCGACAGGGTTCTGATCACCCTGGCGATCCTGGTGATTGCCCTGGCGGCCCTGGCCTGGCCCTGGCTGGCGGGCAGGGCCAAGATTGCCGTCATGGCCATTGCCGTGCTGCTGGTGGCAGCGCCACTGGCGCTGCCCCTGGCCGGTTACTGGGTGGATGCCCTGCCCCTGTGGTTTGCCGTCGCCGCCCTGGCGGCCATGAGCGGCGGCTGGGAGATCGACCAGGTGCTGAGCCAGCGGCGCAAGATCTACCGGGCTTTTGCCGCGTATGTGCCGCCGGTGGTGTTGCGCACCCTGGTGAAACAGGGACTGGGGCCCGATCGGCTGGACGCCCAGCGGGCGGATGTCACGGTTTTTTTCGCCGATATACAGGGGTTTACCAGCCTTAGCGAGCACCTGGAGCCGGAGCAGTTGGTGGAGATTACCAGCCACCTGTTCACCGGGATCACCGAGGAGATCCACCGCCACAAAGGCACCCTGGACAAGTTCATGGGGGATGCGGTGATGGCCTTCTGGGGAGCGCCCCTGCCCCAGGACAATCACCCCCGGCTGGCGCTGGACTGTGCCCTGGCGGTTAGCCGCCGCCTTGAGCAGATGTCTCGGTGGTGTCGGGAGCGGGGCTACCCGGAGGTGAAGATGACCATGGGGCTGGAGAGCGGCGTGGTGACCGTGGGCAACCTGGGTTCCCGCCAGCGGCGGGCCTATACCATTCTCGGCAAGACGGTGAACCTTGCCTCCCACTTGCAGCAGCAGTGCCGCCAATTGGGCCACGATATTTTGTGCGGGCCGGAGCTGTGCCAACGCCTGGGTGAAGGGCAGGTGGCGTTGCTGCCACCCACGGAGATCCGCGGTATCGAGGGTTTGCAGGTGGTGGGGTATCCGGTGGCGGAGGCCGCTGTTCGGTAGGTTGGGCTGATCGGAAGAATCCCCATCACTTCCCCGATCAGTGACGGCCTCCATGTCGCGGCAATAACGCTCTATTCGCTCACCAGCTTCCACAATGTGGTTGAGATAGCCAGTCAGGCGCTCGGGCGTTGCCGTCATTACAGTGGTACCGCCTCGGAT
>JBJHDJ010000025.1:0-14289 GCA_050486485.1 Porticoccaceae bacterium | reverse complement strand
GTAGACCGTCTCCAGGGCCTCCCACACCTGATCCTCGTGGATGCGGTCATCGCCGCGGTCCTCGAAATGCAGTTCCTGCTTTTCCAGCCCCAGGGCATCGGCGTCGGTGCCGTCCACCCGCAGCATGTTGCCCCGGTAGACCACCGTGTAGTTGCCCCCCAGGGACTGGGTGATGGTGACAAAGGTATCCGCCGGGATGGTGACCGCGTCCCCGGTGGGCACCCGCCGGGCGGGGCACTCCCGCACCGTGGCGACCATGCGCTGTTCGGCCATACCGGGATCAGTCCTCGAAGCTGAAGCTTTCCCCGCAGCCGCAGGCATCGCGCACATTGGGGTTGTTCATCACCAGGCGGCGGTTGACCCCCTCCTGCACGAAGTCCAGTTCCATGCCGTTGAGCTGGGGCAGGTCGCGGGCCGGCACCCACAGGGTCAGGCCGTTGCCGATGGCGATGGCGACATCCCCTTCCTCGGGTTCCGCCACCTCGGCCATCTCGTACTTGTAGCCAGTGCAGCCGCTCTTTTCGAGAAAAATACGCACCCCGGCCAGCCCCTTGGGCGCCAACTGTTTCAGCAGGTGCCCGGCGGCAGCCCCGGTGACCGTCACCGCGGGGGCCGCGTCGCCGCGAATATCAAATGTCTCGACACTCATACGCCACTCCTACCTGAAAACTGACAACTGAAAACTGATAAACCAGCACCCCGGGAGAAACCCTGATGGGTATCGCTGCGCTCAACCCATCCTACCTTCTGAAAACTGAAAACTGATAACTGAAAACTGATAAACCAGCACCCCGGGAGAAACCCTGATGGGTATCGCTGCGCTCAACCCATCCTACCTTCTGAAAACTGATAACTGCCAACTGTCCACTTCCTTCACCCCAACAGCCCACGCACCTTCTCCAGCGCGGCAAACAACCTGTCCACATCATCCCGGGTATTGTACAGGGCGAACGATGCCCGCACCGTACCGGGAATGCCGTAGCGGGCCATCAGCGGCTGGGCGCAGTGGTGACCGGTGCGCACCGCCACCCCCTGCTGATCCAGCAACATGCCCACATCGGAAGGGTGGGTGCCGTCCAGCAGGAAGCTGAACACCCCGGCAATCTGACTGGCCTGGCCCACCCGGCGCAGCCCGGGAAACTCCGCCGCCCTGGCCCAGGTGTAGGCCAGCAGATCCGCCTCGTGGGCGGCGATGGCCTCCCTGTCCAGCCCCTGCAGGTAGCGGATGGCGGCGGCCAGGCCGATGGCGCCGGCGATATCCGGGGTGCCCGCCTCGAACTTGTAGGGCAGGGTATTCCAGGTGGTGCCGGCGAAGCTCACCGTTTCGATCATCTCGCCACCGCCCTGGTAGGGGGGCATGGCGTCGAGCAGTTCCTCCCTGCCCCACAGCACGCCGATGCCGGTGGGGCCAAACACCTTGTGGCCGGAGAAGGCGTAGAAGTCGCAACCCAGGGCCTGCACATCCACCGGGCAGTGGGCCACTCCCTGGGCGCCGTCCACCAGTACCCTGGCGCCCACGGTCTTCGCCAGGGCCACCACGTCCGCCACCGGGTTGACGGTGCCGAGGGCGTTGGAGATATGGGTAAGGGATATCAGCTTGACGCGGCCGTCGAGGAGCTTTTTCAGGGCGTCCAGCTCCACCTCGCCGTTGTCGTCGACATCGATGGGCACCACTTCGGCGCCGGTCCGGGCCGCCACCATCTGCCAGGGCACGATATTGGAGTGGTGCTCCAGGGCCGGCACCAGCACCCGGTGACCCTCCTTGAGGTTATCGCGGCCCCAGGTGGCGGCCACCAGGTTAATGGATTCGGTGGTGCCACGGGTCCAGATCAGCTGGCGCGAGGACGGGCTGTTGATGAAGGCCGCCAGGGTGTCGCGGGCCTCCTCGAAGGCGCGGGTGGCCTCGTCACTGAGCACATGGGCGGCGCGATGCACATTGGCGTTGTGATGGAGGTAGTAGTCGCTGATGGCCTCGATCATCGCCAGGGGCTTCTGGGTGGTGGCGGCGTTGTCCAGGTACACCAGGGGGTGGCCGTTGGCCTCGCGGGCGAGAATCGGAAAGTCCCGCCGCACCGCCACCGGATCGAATGCCGCGGCGTTGGCCCGCGCCAGTTGGGAAGAACTCATAGCAGGTGCCTCGTCAGACTGGGATCGCGGGCGAACAGGCCGGCGAGCCTGGGGCGCAGGTAGTTGCGCAGGGGTTCGCGGCTGATGCGGTTGAGGATCTCGTTGATAAAGCCGAAGCTGAGCAGCACCCTGGCCTCCTGCTCGGAGATCCCCCGGGTGCGCAGGTAGTGCAGCTGCGCGTCGTCCAGTTGCGCCACGGTGGCGCCGTGGGAGCACTGCACGTCGTCGGCGTAGATTTCCAGTTCCGGCTTGGTGTCCACCTCGGCGCTGTCGCTGGTGAGCAGGTTGCGGTTGCTGAGGTGGGCGCTGGTCTTCTGTGCCCCGCGATGAATATGGATACGGCCGTTGAACACCGCCCGCGCCTGGTCGGCGATGATGCCGCGAAAGGTCTCCTCGCTGGTGCAGTGGGGCACCTCGTGCTCCAGGCAGGTGTGGTAGTCCACCACTTCCCGGTGGCGGGGCAGATAGACGCCGTTGAGCTCGCAGTGGGCGCCCTCGCCCCGCAGACGCACCTTGAGATCGATGCGCTTGAGCAGGCCGCCAAGGGCCATGTGAAATCCGCTCAGGGTGGCGGCGCGGCCAAGACTCGCCTGCACGGCGCCGACATGGAGCGCCGCGCCCCCTTCGAGATGCAGGCGGCAGTGGTGCAGGTGGGCGTTGTCCCCCACCAGGAACTCGCTGACCCCGTTGGTGAAGGTGTTGGCGCCGTCGTCGACGCTGACGAACTGCTCCAGCACCCAGGCCTCGCTGCCCTCCTCCAGTTCCACCAGCAGGCGCTGGGCCATGCCGGCCGGCCTGGACTGGGCGGTGCCGAGCCACACCAGCTGGATGGGCCTGTCGACACGCACCTGGCGGGATACCCGCAGAAAAACGCCATCGTCCAGCCAACTGTCGTTGAGGGCGGTGAACAGGCGCTCCTCCGGCGGCGCCACACTGCCCAACCTCTGGCGGATAGCCTCCACCTGCCCATCATCGGCCTGGGAAAACGCCACCAGGGCGACCCCCTGGGGCAGTTCACCGGGGGATGACAGGGCGGCGCTGAAGCGCCCGTTGACGAACACCAGGCGGTGGGCGTCGAGACCCTCGATATGGTAGTGCTCCGCCAGGCCGGCATCCGCCACCACGGCAACCGGGGAGGCGACGAAAGCACCCTCCTCCAAGGCCCGCAGGCTGGTGTATTTCCAGTCCTCCACCTTGAAGTTGGGCAGCGCCCGACCGGCGCTCAGGTCGCGGCCGCGGCGCTGCTGGGCATCGAGCCAGGGCGGGGCGCCCGCCGGCTGGCGGGCCAGGGCCAGTTGCACGAAATTCGACATCAGGCGACCTCGTCTTCCAGCCAGCCGTAACCCTTCTCTTCCAGCTCCAGGGCCAGGGACTTGTCGCCGGATTTGACGATGCGACCACCCGCCAGCACATGAACGAAATCCGGCTGGATATAGCTGAGCAGGCGCTGGTAGTGGGTGACCAGGATGATGGAGCGCTCGGGGCCGCGCAGGGCATTGACGCCGTCCGCCACCACCTGCAGGGCGTCGATGTCGAGGCCGGAATCGGTTTCGTCGAGGATCGCCAGCTTCGGTTGCAACAGCATCATCTGCATGAGTTCGTTGCGCTTCTTTTCGCCGCCGGAAAAGCCTTCGTTGACGCCGCGCTTGAGGAAGTCCTGATCCAGCTTCACCGTCTTGCAGGCCTCCCGGGCGGCCTTGAGAAAGCTCACCGAATCCATGGGCTGCTCGCCGCGGTGCTCGCGGATGGCGTCCACCGCCGCCTTGAGAAATTCCATATTGCTCACCCCGGGGATTTCCACCGGGTATTGAAACGCCAGGAACAGGCCCTCCCGGGCGCGCTCCTCGGTGTCCATGGCCAGCAGGTCGCGGCCCGCGAAGGACACCGATCCGCCGGTCACCTCATAGCCATCGCGTCCCGCCAGCACATGGCCCAGGGTGCTCTTGCCGGAGCCGTTGGGGCCCATGATGGCGTGCACCTCTCCGGGGCGCACCGCCAGGCTCAGGCCCTTGATGATGGGCTTGTTCTCGGCCTCGATGCGGGCTTCAAGATTTTCGATGGACAACATGGCGTCGCTCTCTCAAACAATTCGTGTCAATGGTTGGGCGTGTCAATGGCCGGGCTTGTCAATGCGGGGACAGCACCGCGGCTCAGCCCACCGAGCCCTCGAGGCTCACTTCCAGCAGTTTGCCCGCCTCCACGGCGAACTCCATGGGCAGTTCCCGGAACACCTCCTTGCAGAACCCGTTGACGATCATCGACACCGACTTTTCGGGATCGATGCCGCGCTGCCGGCACAGGTACATCTGGTCGTCGCTGACCTTGGAAGTGGTGGCCTCGTGCTCCACCACGCCGGCGGGATGCTTGCTCTCGATGTACGGGAAGGTGTGGGCCGCGCAGCGGTCGCCGATCAGCAGGGAGTCGCACTGGGTGTAGTTGCGGGCGCCCGCCGCCGAGGCGGCGATATGGACCTTGCCGCGATAGGCATTGGAGCTGTGGCCAGCGGAGATACCCTTGGAAATGATGGTGGAGCGGGTATTTTTCCCCAGGTGGATCATCTTGGTGCCGGTGTCCGCCTGCTGGTAGTTGTTGGTGAGGGCCACGGAGTAGAACTCCCCCACGCTGCCGTCCCCCTTGAGCACGCAGCTGGGGTACTTCCAGGTGACGGCGGAGCCGGTCTCCACCTGGGTCCAGGAAATATGGGCATTGCGGTGGGCCACGCCGCGCTTGGTGACGAAGTTGTAGATGCCGCCCTTGCCCTGGGCGTCGCCGGGGTACCAGTTCTGCACCGTGGAGTACTTGATCTTGGCGTTGTCCAGGGCCACCAGTTCCACCACGGCGGCGTGCAACTGGTTTTCATCGCGCATGGGGGCCGTGCAACCTTCCAGATAGCTGACATGGCTGCCCTCGTCGGCAACGATCAGGGTGCGCTCGAACTGGCCGGTCTTGGACTCGTTGATGCGGAAGTAGGTGGACAGCTCCATGGGGCAGCGCACCCCCTTGGGGATGTACACGAAGGAGCCGTCGCTGAACACCGCGCTGTTGAGGGCGGCAAAGAAGTTGTCCCGCCGGGGCACCACGCTGCCCAGGTATTTTTTCACCAGCTCCGGGTACTCGTGCACCGCCTCGGAGATGGAGCAGAAGATCACCCCCGCCTCGAAGAGCTTTTCCCGGAAGGTGGTGCCCACGGACACGGAATCGAACACCGCGTCCACGGCCACACCCGCCAGGGCGGCCTGCTCGTGAAGGGGAATGCCGAGCTTTTCATAGGTGCGCAACAGCTCGGGGTCTACTTCGTCGAGGCTCTTGGGACGATCCGCCATGCTCTTGGGGGCCGAGAAGTAGGACACATCCTGGTAGTCGATTTTCGGATAGTGGACATGGGCCCAGGTGGGCTCGTCCATCTTCAGCCACAGACGGTAGGCCTCAAGGCGCCAGTCCAACAGCCATTGGGGCTCGTTCTTGCGGCCCGAGATAAAGGCGATCACCTCCTCGTTGAGGCCGGGGGGCAGGGTATCGGACTCGATCTCGGTGACGAAACCGGCCGCGTACTCCTTCTTGATCAGACCCGCGATCTGTTCTTGAGACATAACTGCAAACCCGAGAGCTTCCTCTCCACGAGGTGAATGGCCAACCCGCCCGCGGGCGGGACGATGACTGGCATTATCGAATAACCAAGTAAAATAGTCAACTTTTAGCCTGGCACGCAACCCTTCCGCCCCAGGGACGAAAAGGGGCACTATCATACCCCAGCGGCGTTGAAATCCGCAGAGTTGCTGGACAACTGGCGCAGGCGGGTGACCCCGTCGCGGATGGCGCTGATGGCGGCGTCGATGTCCGCCTCGCTGGTGAAGCGGCCGACACTGAAGCGGATGGAACTGTGAGCCAGTTCGTCCGGCACCCCCAGGGCGCGCAGCACGAATGAGGGCTCCAGGCTGGCGGAGGTGCAGGCGGAGCCGGTGGACACCGCCAGATCCTTGAGGGCGATCACCAGGGACTCGCCATCAACCCCGGCAAAGGCCAGATTGAGGATGCCAGGCGCCCGCCGGGGGGCCTCGCCATTGATTGAGACCCCCCCCAGATCGCGCACCCCCTGCCACAGCCGCTCCCGCAGCGCGGCGATGCGCTCCCCTTCGGCGGCCATCTCGTCCCCGGCGACGCGGAACGCCTCGCCCATGGCCACCACCTGGTGGGTGGCCAGGGTGCCGGAACGCAGGCCGCGCTCGTGGCCGCCGCCATGAATCAGGGCCTCCAGCTCCACCCGCGGGCGGCGCCGCGCGAACAGGGCACCGACCCCCTTGGGACCGTACACCTTGTGGGCGCTGAAGGACATCAGATCCACCGGCAGAGCCTTGAGGTCGATGGGAATCTTGCCGGCGCTCTGGGCGGCGTCCACATGGAAGGCCACGCCGCGCTCGCGGCACAGCGCGCCGATGGCGGCGATATCGTTGATCACCCCGAGCTCGTTGTTGACATGCATGATGGACACCAGCAGGGTGTCCTCGCGGAGGGCGGCGGCCACGGCCTCGGGACGGGTGGTGCCGTCCGCTTGCGGGGCCACGTAGCTCACCTCGAAGCCTTCCAGCTCCAACTGCCGGCAACTGTCCAGCACCGCCTTGTGCTCTATGGCGGAGGTCACGATATGGCGGCCCCGATCCCGGTGGGCGCGGGCATAGCCCTTGATGGCCAGGTTGTCGGATTCGGTGGCGCCGGAGGTCCAGACGATTTCCCGGGGATCGGCATTGATCAGCTCCGCCACCTGGCGCCGCGCCTCCTCCACCGCCGCCTCCGCCTGCCAGCCGTAGACGTGGGAGCGGGACGCCGGGTTGCCGAATACCCCGTCGCGGGTGAGGAACGCCGCGAGGCGCTCCGCCACTCGGGGATCCACGGGCGTGGTGGCTGCATAATCGAGGTAAATGGGAAGTTTCATCGGGGCTCGTCGTGGGTTGCTGAGTTGCACGTTACAGGTAACACGTTTCACGTTGCATGGGAGCCGGGGGGAGGACCTGTGTCTGTCTTGCCATTGGTGATACGTTGCATAATCAAAGTGCAGTTATTACCGGTGGCCCCCACGTGTTACGTGTTACGTGTAACCTGCAACTCAATACGTTCAGCGCAGAATCACCGCCTGATCCTCCTCGCGCAGGGCCTGGCGGTCGCGGATGGCCCGCACCTGGTCGCTGGAGGTAAGCTGATCGAGGGTGATATCGCTGAGAAAGTCGTGGATCTTGATGCTGAGTTGCTCCCACAAATGGTGGGTGAGGCACACCTCCCCTGCCTGGCAGTTGCCCTTGCCGCCACAGCTGGTGGCGTCGACGCTCTCGTTCACCGCGTCGATGATCTGCGCCACATTGATCTCGCTGCCGGGCCGGCTGAGCCGGTAGCCGCCACCTGGGCCGCGCACGCTGGACACCAGATCGTTGTGGCGCAGGCGGGAGAATAACTGTTCCAGATAGGACAGGGATATTCCCTGGCGCTGGGAGATATCCGCCAGACTGATGGGCTTGTGCTGGCCGTGCAGCGCCAGATCCAGCATGGCTGTGACCGCGTAGCGGCCCCGGGTGGTGAGTCGCATGGAGAGATCCCCCGCCTTGGTGTGGGGGCATTATTCAATAACCTAGTTTTTTAGTCAAGTATACCCTGGTGTACTGCCGGCAGATCCTCGGAGCATTGAGGGTGGTAGGCGAGAACCACAGCATGGATTGAGCGCAACAGGACCCCTCACTCAGTGTCGACAGACGGGGTGCGATGGTGGGTTACGCCTGCGGCTAACCCACCCTACCAGGCTGATGATGGTTGGTGGGGGTGTGGTGTCGGTATTGGGGGGCGTCTGGCAACAGGACGTTGCCAGCCGAGCCTGTACAGGGATGTACGCTTGTTGGCGTACCCCCAATACCGACACCACATCCCCACGCCCCTACAGGGGAGTTTCAAACTGAGACACTACCAAAACCTGTGCCGCAACCGGATTCAGGCTCGACGACACAGGCAAGCCCGTTTAAAGTCCCCTGGCGTACAGCGAGTACGGGGTGGCGAAAAAGGTCATCAGTACACACAATAAATCCCATAGGCAAATCCTGTAGGAGATGGACAATAATGAAAAAGTCAATTTGGGCAATACTGCCCGTGCTGATCCTGGCGGGCGCCGCCCTGTTCACACTGGCGCCGACGGCGGCGATGGCGCAGCCGCGGCCAGCGGAAGCAGGCATGTCGGCGGAGCGACTGCAACGGGTAAGCGAAGTGGACGCGCGGTATGTGGCCTCCGGCGAGATCGCCGGCACTGTCACCCTGGTTCACCGCAAGGGCCAACTCGCCCATGTGTCGATCCACGGCTATCAGGATCTCGAAACCCAGACGCCGATGCGCCGCGACACCATTTTCGCGCTTGCATCGATGACCAAGCCGGTGACCGCCGTGGCGGCGATGATCCTGGTCGAGGACGGCACACTCCGCCTCGACGACCCGGTCGACCAATGGCTGCCGGAGCTGGCAAATCCCATGGTGCTGAAGGAGCCGACCGGGCCGTTGACGGATGTCAGCCCCTCGCCACGGCCGATTACCCTGCGCGACCTGCTGAACAACCGGATGGGTATCGGCTCGATCGGGTTTGCCGGAATCGCCACGGACTCGCCGATCGGCCAGGCATTCGCCGAGCTGACCACGACCGGGGTCACGGAGGACGAATACATGGCCAAGCTCGGCGCCCTGCCGCTGGTCCATGCCCCGGGCGAGCGGTTCATGTACAACACGCCAAGCACGGTGCTCGGCGTCCTTGTCGCCCGGGCGTCGGGGATGGGTTTCGACCAGTTCCTGGAAACCCGTATCTTCCGTCCGCTGGGCATGACCGACACGGGCTTTTTCGTCCCTGACGAGAAGCGGAGCCGGGTACCCACCGTCTATGCCCCCGGACCAGATGGAACGCTGGTCCCGACCGGGCGAGTGGCGCCCGCCGAGCCGCCGGCATTCCCCAGTGCCGCGGGCGGCCTCTACTCAACGGCCGACGATTACATGAAATTCGCTCGCATGATGCTCGGCAACGGCAAACTGGGGGATGTTCGCATCCTCTCGCGACCCTCCGTCGAGCTGATGACCCGCGACTATCTGACCGAGGAGGCACCGATGTCCTTCTTCATCAGCGAGGACTTCTTCGCCGATGCGGGATTCGGCCTCGGGGTGCAGGTGCAGACCAGGCAGGCGAGTCTTGGCCCCAACCCGGGCTCCTACTGGTGGCATGGCGCCACGGGCGTGACCTGGGGTGTCGATCCCAAGGAGCAGTTGATCGTCGTTCGCCTGATCCAGCGCATGGGCCCCCCGCCGACCTATCCGCCCGATTCCACCACCGCGATCTATCAAGCCATCGACGACTGACGGTGGAGAGGGCGACGGCCTTTTCTCGGGCAAGCCTCGGGGTCGCCCGCCACGGCCCTGAATAGCCACGGGTCAAACAGCGATGGTGCCCGTGCTTGTGCTGGCGGGCGCTGGTCACGCTGATATTCGAGGCCACCGACGCTGCGACGGCAATCCAGCTTGAAGGCACCTCTATTATGAGAGTGGTCTCTGCGCAACCTGACAGGCCGTGCCCTGCGGGGCTTTCAGGCGAGACCGCACCCTGTCTTGAAAGCGCCCTCCCAGGGAGGCTGGCCGGGTTGTGGTATCCGAACGCCCTATTGGGGATTCTCACCGGAACCCAACCCGGATTTCTCCTCCCTGGCCCGGCGCAGCTTGTAGGCCACGTTCTGCACCGCGGTCAACACCCCCCGCAGGATCGCCAGCTCCATCTCGTCGAGGCGGATGCGACCGTACAAACGGCGCAGCCGGGTCATGGTCTGGCGCGGGTTGTCGGGGTCGTGGAAGTCGATATCCACCAGCGCCTGTTCCAGGTGCCGGAAATACATTTCGATATCCTCTGCCCGCGCCGGCGGAACATCCCATTCCTGCAAGGGCGGGATCCCGCCGTGCTGGGCCGCCAGCCAGGCCATGCGCGCCTCGTAGCACAACACCTGTACCGCCGCCGCCAGGTTCAGGGAGCTGTAGTCGGGATTGGCGGGGATGTGCACATGGTAGGCGCACTTCTGCAGTTCCTCGTTGGTGAGACCCCGGTCCTCACGGCCGAACACCATGGCCACCGGATGGCTGGCCGCTTCCGCCACCACCCGCTCGCCGCACTCCCGGGGATTGAGCAACGGCCAGGGAATGCGGCGGTCCCGTGCGCTGGTGCCCACCACCAGGCCACAACCGGCAATGGCCTCGTCGAGGCTGGACACCACGATGGCGCTGTCCAGCACATCCACCGCGCCGGCCGCCCGCCACAGGGCGCGGTCGGCGGGAAACTCCTTGGGCTCCACCAGGTACAACCGACTGAGCCCCATGTTCTTCATGGCCCGCGCCGCCCCGCCAATATTGCCTGGATGGGTCGTGTTGACCAGCACGATGCGCACTTTGTCGAGCATCCGTATCACCGCTGTTGAAAAAGGGGGCATTCTAGCAGTTTGGATGGGGTTTCAGGTTTTGCTGGAGTTTCACGTTACACGTAACACGTTACACGTGGGGACAGGCCAAAGTCCGTACCCTGAGCACTATCGTCCCGACCTTGCGGAGGGTCTTTGGAGCGCGTGGTATCGAATTGCGTCACGAGCTCGAAATGGCTCTGCTCCCGCAGCCGGCACCCTCGTGTAACGTGTTACGTGTTACGTGAAACTCAAAATCCCAACCCCGCAACGTGAAACCTGTAGCGACTCTGCTACAATGCGCGCCCTCACACTCGCTCTTTGACATCCGCCCTATGGAACCCATGGTCAATATCGCCCTGCGCGCCGCCCGCGGCGCCGGGGACAAAATCGTTCGCGCCGCCCAGCGCATGGATCTCGTCAAGGTGGACGAAAAAGGCCACAACGACTTCGTCACCGATGTGGACCGCGCCTCCGAACAGGAGGTGGTCAGCCAGTTGCGCAAGGCCTACCCCGACCACCGCATCCTCGGCGAGGAGTGCGGCTACATTGGCAACGAGGACAGCGACTATCTGTGGATCATCGACCCCCTCGATGGCACCACCAACTTCCTGCGGGGCATTCCCCACTACGCCGTGTCCATTGGCTGCCTGTACAAGGGCCGCCCGGAGCACGCCGTGGTGTACGATCCCATCAAGCAGGAGGAATTCACCGCCAGTCGCGGCCGTGGCGCGCAGCTCAACGGTCGCCGTATCCGCGTTACCGGCCGCACTTCCATGAACGGCGCCCTGTTCGCCACCGGCGTGCCCTTCAGCCTGCCCTCCAGCGCCCACCTGGAGCCCTATCTGGAATCCTTCAAGGTGCTGGCGGAACAATCCTCCGGCATCCGCCGCCTGGGGGTCGCCTCCCTCGACCTGGCCTACCTGGCGGCGGGACGCTTCGACGCATTCTGGGAGATGTACCTCAAGCCCTGGGACATCGCCGCCGGCGTGCTGCTGATCACGGAAGCCGGCGGCATGGTGGGCGACTTCCAGGGGGGCAATGACTACCTGGAGAGCGGTCATGTGGTGGCCGCCACGCCCAAGCTGTTCAAGCCCACGCTACAGGTGGTGCGCAAGCATCTGGGGCATTTGCGGTGAGGGGAGTTATCAGTTGTCAGTTATCAGTTGTCAGTTATCAGTTGTCAGTTATCAGTTGTCAGTTATCAGTTATCAGTTATCAGTTATCAGTTATCAGTTATCAGTTATCAGTTATCAGTTATCAGTTGGCGCATTGTCCAGGTCCCTCACTGACAACTGAAAACTGAAAACTGAAAACTGCTCCCCCCGTCACACGTCTGTCAAACCCATTCGCTAGGGTTCCCGCCATATCGCGGAGAACCCCATGCTCAATATCGAAGCCTTCCTCAACGACCGCTATCCGGACTTCTGCAACCGCCGCCCCCTCCTCGCCCGCCCCCTCACCCGCGCCCTGCGGTTGCTGTGCCACGAGGGGGAGTTCCAACAGTTTGCCGCCACTTACCCTCATTTGCGCGGCTTCGATTTCGTCGAGCAGGTACTGGATTATTTCCAGTTCAGCTTCGCCACCCGGGACAAGGAGCGAGAGCGCATCCCCTCCCGCGGGCGGGTGGTGATCGTCGCCAACCACCCCATAGGTTCCCTGGACGGACTGGCGCTGCTCAAGCTGGTGCGGGAGGTGCGCCCGGATGTGAAGGTGGTGGCCAACGAGATTCTCGCCGCCGTGGCGCCCCTGGAGCCACTGCTGCTGCCGGTGGACAACCTGAACGGCAACACCCCGCGGCGCAACCTGGAGGCCATCCTCCACCATCTCAAGGGGGACGGCGCCCTGATCATCTTCCCCGCCGGCGAAGTGTCGCGGCTTGGCACCAAGGGAGTGCGGGATGGCAAGTGGCAACCCGGCTTTCTGCGCATCGCCACCGCCTGCAACGCCCCGGTGCTGCCGGTGTTCGTCGATGGCCGCAACTCGGCATTCTTCTACGCGCTGTCGTTCCTGGCCAGGCCTGTTTCCACCCTGTGGCTGGTGCGGGAGATGTTCAAGCACGCCCGCAATTGCGTCGATATCCGCATCGGCCAACCGGTGCCCTTCGACAGCTACCAGCGGGTCACGGTGTCGGCCAGGGAAAAGGCCCAGATGTTCCGCCGCCATGTGTACCGCATCGGTCAGGACAGGGACGGCGTGTTCGCCACCGAGGCGGCCATCGCCCACCCGGAGAACCGCGCCACCCTGCGGGACGAGGTGCGGCGCTGCGAACTGCTCGGCGAAACCGGCGACGGCAAGCAGATCTACCTGTACCGCTACCAGCCCGACTCCTCCATCCTGCGGGAGATCGGCCGCCTGCGGGAGCTGTCGTTCCGCGCCGTGGGGGAGGGCACAGGCGGGCGCCGCGACACCGACCGCTACGACCAGCACTACTTCCAGTTGATCCTGTGGGACGACCAGGACCTGGAAATCGCTGGCGCCTACCGCTTTTGCGATGCCCGCCCAAGCGCCGCCGATCTGGGCCGCGACCACCTGTACTCCGCCACCCTGTTCCAGTTCAACGCCGCCAGCGAGCCCCTGTTGGCCCGCGGCCTGGAGCTGGGCCGCAGTTTCGTGCAGCCCAAATACTGGGGCAAGCGCAGCCTCGACTATCTGTGGTTCGGGATAGGCGCCTTCCTGCGCCGGCATCCGGATTACCGCTACTTGTTCGGCCCGGTATCCATCAGCAACAGCTACCCGCGCCGCGCCCTGGACATGCTGGTGCATTTCTACTCCGTGCATTTTCCCGACCGGGATGGGCTGGCCACCCCCACCCTGCCCTATGCCCTATCTCCGAAACGCCGCGAGGAGCTCGCGGCGCTTTTTCCAGGCCGCGACTACCGGGAAGAATTCGCCCTGCTCAAGAGTCAGTTGGGCCATATGAACCTGACGGTACCCACCCTCTACAAGCAGTACCCGGAAACCTTCGAACAGGACGGCGTGCGTTTCGCCGGCTTCAATGTCGACCCGGCCTTCGGCGACTGCGTGGACGGGTTGATCCTGGTGGATCTGGAGCGCATCAAGGAGAGGAAGCGGGAGCGGTATATGTCTGAGGTCTTACGTCTGACGTCTGACGTCTGACGTCTGACGTCTGACGTCTGACGCCAAGAGGATCGCAGTCCACCGAAACTGACAACTGCCAACCGCCAACTGACCACTGAAAACCCCCTCCCCCCGGTGTACAATCCCGCCCTCACCCGGAGATCGGTTGATGAGCGACGACAAATACACCCATTTTGGTTACAAGCAAGTGCCGGTGGCCGAGAAGGCCAGCCATGTGTCCCGGGTGTTCCACTCCGTGGCGGCCCGGTACGACCTGATGAACGACCTGATGTCCGGCGGCATCCACCGCCTGTGGAAGCACTTCACCGTGGAAATGTCCGGGGTGCGCCCTGGCCATCGGGTACTGGACATCGCCGGCGGCACCGGCGACCTGACGGCGAAGTTTTCCCGCCTCGTCGGCGCCGAGGGCCTGGTGGTGCTGGCGGACATCAACGACTCCATGCTCAGCGTGGGCCGCGACAAACTGGTGGACCACGGCGTGGCCGGCAATGTGGTGTTCGCCCAGGCGGATGCGCAGTACCTGCCCTTTCCGGATAACACATTCGACTGCATCACCATCGCCTTCGGCCTGCGCAATGTCACCGACAAGGATCTGGCCCTGGCCTCCATGCTG
>JBJHDJ010000024.1:0-14290 GCA_050486485.1 Porticoccaceae bacterium | reverse complement strand
AGCAGACGGGGCTGTACGGTGCCATCGTCATCGACCCCCGGCACGGGGAGCCCCACCCGGTGGACCGGGATCATGTGGTGGTGCTGTCGGACTGGAGCGACGAAGATCCGACCCGCATCGCCGCCAAACTGAAAAAGGAGAGTCACTACTACAACTTCAATGAGCGCACCGCCGGCGATCTGTGGCGGGAGATCCGCTCACAGGGTGTGGCGGCCACCTGGCGGGAGCGAGCCATGTGGAACCGCATGCGCATGAGTGACCGGGACATCTCCGATGTCAGCGGCCACACCTACACCTTCCTGATGAATGGCCGCACCCCCCTGGAGGGCTGGACCGGGCTGTTCGGCAAAGGGGAAAGGGTGCGGCTGCGCATCATCAACGCCTCCGCCATGACCTATTTCGATGTGCGCATCCCGGGCCTCAAGATGACCGTGGTGGCCGCCGATGGCCAGAATATCGAGCCGGTGACGGTGGAGGAGTTCCGCATCGCCGTGGCGGAGACCGTCGATGTGATCGTCGAACCCGGCGACGACCGCGCCTGGTGCCTGTTCGCCCAGGCCATCGATCGCAGCGGCTTCGCGGTGGGCACCCTGACCCCCAACCCCGAGTGGCGGGCGGAGGTGCCGCCTCTGGATCCAATACCGGTGCTGAGCCACGCCGACATGGGCCATGGCCACGATCATTCGGGTCACGCTGATGTTCACGGGGGCCATGACACAGGCACCCAGGGCAACGGTCGTCGTACGAACAGCGGTAACGCCCACAGCGGCCACGACCATGGTGACTCGCCCAGTCATCGCGCTCACCACGGCGCCCCTCACGACGACCACCAGCACCATGATAGCCAGCATGCTGGCGATCATCAGCGGTCCGCTCTGGGTCGCGCCGGCCACGGCAGCACCGCCGCCATCGTCCACGGACCCCATGAATTCGGTCCCGGGGTGGACATGCGGGCCGAGAACCCCCGCTACCGGCTGGACGACCCGGGCGTCGGACTGCGCGACAACGGCCGCCGCGTGCTCACCTACGCCGATCTGCGCAACCTGGGGCCAACACCGGATCCCCGTGAGCCGGGCCGGGAAATTCAGCTGCATCTCACCGGCAACATGCACCGCTTCATGTGGTCCATCGACGGCATTCCGTTTGCCCATGCTGAACCCCTGCGCTTTCGCTACGGGGAGCGTCTGCGTATCACCCTGGTGAACGACACCATGATGAACCACCCCATGCACCTGCACGGCATGTGGAGCGATCTGGAGACCGGAGACGGCGACCGCATTCCCCGCAAGCACACCGTCAATGTGCAGCCGGGCAGCAAGATCAGCTACCTGGTCAGCGCCGACGCCCTGGGTCCCTGGGCGTTCCACTGCCATCTGCTGTACCACATGGCGGGCATGTTCCGGGTGGTGCAGGTGGAGCGGGGAACGGGCATGGACAGGGAGGCGCGCTTATGAACATTCTTGCTGCGTGCTTGCGCGATTCAAGGCCGTGGATTGCCGCGGTGTTGTTGACCTGGACACCGGTGAGTCAAGCCGCCATGGGCCACGATAACCATATGGCCGAAGACCCGCTGGTGGGCAAGCTGGCTTTCAACCTCCTGGAGTACCGCCACGGCCGTGGCGACGATCCCTTGGCCTGGAATCTGGACGCATGGCTCGGTCACGACCTTCACAAAGTCTGGCTGAAGAGCGAGGGCGAAGCGATCGATGGCAGCCTGGAAGAGGCAGAACTGCAATTGCTGTACAGCCGCGCCGTCGCCCCCTACTGGGATTTGCAGGTGGGCTGGCGCGGAGATCTGCAACCCACGCCCCGCCGTCACTGGCTGACCCTGGGGGCGCGTGGTCTGGCGCCCTGGTTCATCGAAGTCGACACGGCCCTGTTCGTTGGCGAAAGTGGCCGCACGGCGCTGCGGCTGGATATGGACTACGATCTGTTGCTGACCCAGCGACTGATCCTCAGCCCCGAGGTGGAGCTCAACGCCCATGGGCACAACGACCGCGCCCTGGGGGTTGGCTCGGGACTCTCGGATATCACCTGGGGATTGCGGCTGCGTTACGAGATTCACCGCGAGTTCGCCCCCTATATCGGGGTGCGGCACCAGCGCCACCACGGCGGCAGCGCCCGGCTCCGCCGCGACGCCGGGGAGCGAACCTCCGATACCCGGCTGGTGCTGGGTGTTCGGTTCTGGTATTAGCCAAATATTGCTCCATTACGCTCCTAACTGCTTGTTTTAAAATTGTATTGTAGCTTGGTGAACAAATTATGCCGGTTAATGGATGGTCACCGCACGCCCTTGCCGGTTTTGGGCCAGCCCCGAGCACAGCGGCCGTGCCTATGATGTCGCGCCCTGATTACCGACTCGCCTGAAAGCCGGGGGCTACTCTCAATCCATGGAGGTGCGCCAAGATGACTGACAGCAATAGCCCGGTGGACATGGCGGTAAAGTCCGCCGAACTGATCGTGCCGGGGATGGGTTCCAACCACTGCGCGGGGATCGTCGCCACTTCCCTCCGACGCCTGGAGGGCGTGGCGGATGTGGAAACCAGCGTCCCCAACCACAAGGTGCGAGTGGTCTACGACAGCGCGCAACTGGATCAGGAAAAACTGCGTCAGACGGTGGAACAGGCCGGCTACGATGTGGCCAGGATCACCGGGGAAACAGGCTGGCGACAAGGCGAGGGACGCCGAAATCGAGGAGGCCTACCTGGCACAGGCCCGCAAACGGCTGTGGATCGCCGGAGTGCCCACCACCCTGATCATGCTGCTGATGATGCCCCATATGTTCTGGCAGCCAATTCCCGGCTACCTGGCCATCGTGGTGGCGCTGGCCTTCCCGGTGGTGTTTCTGCATGGCGGCGCCGCCACCCACCGCTCGGCCTGGCGCTCCCTGAACAATCGCACTTTCAACATGGATGTGCTGATCTCCCTGGGCAGCCTGCCCCCTTACCTGATCGGGCTGGTGGGTTTCGTCTACCCGATGACATCCTTCGTGGAGATGGCCGCCACCATCATGACCTTCCACCTGCTGGGGCGCTACCTGGAAGCACGCGCCAAGGGTCGCGCCTCGCAGGCGATGAGGCGTCTGCTGACCCTCGGGGCAAAAACCGCCAGGGTGGAACGCCATGACGAGGAGTTGGAAATCGACATCCGCGAACTGCGGCCCGGGGACATCATGGTGGTGCGTCCCGGCGACAAAATTCCCACCGACGGTGTTGTCGTGGACGGGGAAAGCCATGTGGACGAATCCATCGCCACCGGCGAGCCAGTGCCCGTGTTCAAGGACGCGAACGACACCGTGATCGGCGCAACCCTCAACAAGGAGGGCCGCCTGCGGGTACGCGCCACACGGGTGGGGGAAGACACCTTCCTCGCCCAGGTGATCCGACTGGTTGAACAAGCCCAGGGGTCGCGGGTTCCGATTCAGGAATTCGCCGACAGTATCACCGGGCGTTTCGTGCCGCTGGTGTTGTTGATCGCCCTGCTCAGTCTGGCGGGATGGCTGGTGGCGGGGGACAGCCTGCGCCCGGTACTTCATTGGGGGGCCGGGTTCCTGCCTTGGGTCAATCCAGACGCCGCCACCCCGGTGCTGGCCCTGCTGGCGGCAGTGGCGGTGCTGGTCATCGCCTGTCCCTGCGCCCTGGGCCTGGCTACCCCCACCGCACTGATGGTGGGCTCGGGGCTGGGCGCGGAACGGGGCATCCTGATCCGCTCCGGCGAAGCCATACAGACTTTCAAGGACATTCGGGTCATGGTGCTGGACAAGACCGGCACCATCACCCGCGGCGAGCCCAGGCTGACCGATGTGGTTGTCACGCCCGCCACGGACGAGAAGCAATTGCTGGGCTTGGCCGCCAGCGTCGAGAGCGCCTCGGAGCATCCCATCGCCCGGGCCATCGTCGACGGTATCCGCGAGCGGGGCGTGAAGCCAGGAGAAGTGAAAGACTTTCGATCCATCGGCGCCCGTGGCGTATCGGGAGAAGTGAATGGCGATGTGGTGCTTATCGGCAATCGCCCCCTGCTGGAAGAACAGGGCGTCTCTGGCCTGGAGGCGCTGGACGAACTGCTTGAAGCCCTCGAAGCCAAGGGACGCACCGTGGTGATCGCGGCGGTCAATGGCTCGGCTCTGGGGATACTGGCGGTCGCCGACACCATCAAGGCGGAATCGGCCAGCGCCATTCGCGCCATGCATGACCTGGGGTTGAAGGTGGTGATGGTCACTGGCGACAACGAGCGCGCCGCCCGGGCCGTGGCGGCTGAAGTGGGCATCGACGAGGTGCGCGCCGGGGTGTTGCCAGCAGGCAAGGTCGACGCCATTCGCGACCTGCAGAAAATCCACGGCAACCATGTCGCCATGGTGGGGGACGGCATCAACGACGCGCCGGCGCTCAAGCAGGCCAATGTGGGCATCGCCATCGGCGCCGGCGCCGATGTGGCCATCGAGGCGGCGGATGTCACCCTGGTGCGCGGCGAGCTCAGCGGTGTGGTGGAAGCCATGGAACTCTCCAGGGCGACTTTCCGCAAAATCGTGGAAAACCTGGTGTGGGCGAGCGGTTACAACGCCGCGGCCATCCCCATCGCCGCCCTGGGACTATTGCACCCCATGATCGGTGTCATCGCCATGACCGCCAGTTCCCTGTCGGTGATCGGCAATTCGCTGTTGCTGAAACGACGGTTTCTGTCCCGGATCGGGCACGGCAACCCTGCAGGGTAGCTTTTCTGCAAGCCGCTCGGCCGAGCTTCCATCCACCCCTTGGGGAAGTCCTTCCCAAACAGCGGCTTGACTTTCACTATCCTGTCCAACTTGCATTTTTTTGATGTTTCCTTTCCCGTTGCTTATGCCCTGTGTTTACTTGGGTCAGTCATCTCACTACTGTTCCTTGAATATCAATTTACGCCACACATTTGCAGGGTGTCTTGAGCGCAGCGAAAGTCCTTAATGCATAGCGATGGGTATCGCCGCGCTCAACCCATCCTACCCGGAGACTCCACATGGGCACAGCAAAGCCAGGGCAAATCATCGACGAGGCGCCCTATCTGACCGAGCTCTCCTTCGAGCATTTCCCGATGCGGGTTGCCACGGATCGCTACGCCTGCCCGGACTATCACCGGCGGGAGCGGGAGCGGCTGTGGATGCGGGTGTGGCAGGTTGTCGGCCGCGCCGACGAGATTCCGCGCGCCGGTGACTGGCTGGAGTACCGCATCCACGATCAGTCGTTTGTGCTGGTGCGGGGCAGCGACGGCAACATCCGCGGGTTCGTCAACGCCTGCCGCCACCGGGGCAACGCCATCTGCGAGGGCAAGGGGCACTCCGCCCGCCTTACCTGCCCCTACCACCGCTGGTCCTACGACCTCGAGGGCAAACTCGTCGGGGTGCCCAGGCCGGATTTCGACGGCTCCATCGAGGATTTCGTGGGCAACCGGGAAGAACTCGGGCTGATACAGGTCGCGGTGGCGTGCTTCGCGGGATTCATCTTCCTCAACCCGAACCCCGAGGCGCCGCCACTGGGGGAATTCCTGGGTGAGACGGCGCGGCTCCTCGCGCCCTACAAGGTGGAGGACATGATTCCGGTGGGGCTCGATGTACGGGAGGCCCTGGACTGCAACTGGAAGGTAGTGATGGATGCCTTCCAGGAGGGCTACCACATCCAGGGCATCCACCCGGAACTGATCCCTTCCATGGATGAGTCCCGGGAGCGCTACGCCTTTTTTGGCGACCACAGCGTCGCCACCGCTCCCTTCGGCGCCTCCAACCTGGAGGATATCAGCCTGGAACAGCAAGTGGACGCCATCAGATCCCTGCCAGAGACCTTCCCCGGCGTTGCCGAGGTATTGCCGCGCTTCGATGATTTGGTGGCGGCCTATGCTGACTCAGCGGGAACCCTGGCGTTTCCCGACGGCGTGACCGCGCGCGGTCTGTTGCAGCAGGCCACCCGCGATACCCTCACCGCCAAGGGGCTGGATGTCAGCGGCCTCACCGACATCCAGATGAGCGACAACCAGTTTTACCTGCTGTTTCCCAATTTTTTCATGACCATTCGCGCCGGCGAGGCCACCTTTATCAGCTCGGTACCCCACCCGGATGGCGACCCCAACCGCTGCATCTGGCAAGTCACCGGCTATAGGTGGCTGCCGCCGGAGCAGCGCGAGGCCATGCGGGCGCAACGGGTGGAAGTGAAGGAGCCCGGCAGCTTCCCGTATTTCCTCGCCCTGCAACAGGACTGGGAGCAGATGCAGCGCCAACAGAAAGGCTTGCGCAACAGCGCCCTGAAATACATGACCCTGACCAAGCAGGAAGTGCGTCTCGCCCATTTCCATCTGGCCCTGGATCGATGGATGGCAGGGCGGTTGGGGCTGATGTCTGACGTCTGACGTCTGACGTCTGACGCCGAGAAGATACTGCCTGCCCCAAGGTTCTTCTCTCAAATAATCGGTGCCGCCCCCTACCGAGAGTAGTGAAAATGAAACCTGCATGCACGATACCCGTGAAGCCTGGCCCCGATCCCTGGTGTCCGACATCCATCGTCAGACCCTAACCATCAATGCATTCACACAGAGGAGTGACAACCATGGGATCAGTCAAAGCGGGAGAATGGGTCAAAACCACCAGGCCCTTGCCGGATATCGATGTGCAAAACATCAATATGCGGATTTCCACGGATCGCTATACCTGCCGGGAATTCCACAACCGGGAGCGAACGCAGATATGGATGAAAGTCTGGCAGATTGTCGGCCGCGCCGATGAGCTGCCCAATGCCGGCGACTGGAAGGAATACCGCATCGTCGATCAGTCCTTCGTGGTAGTGCGGGGCAGCGACGGCCAGATTCGCGGCTTCGTCAATTCCTGCCGCCATCGCGGCAACAAACTCTGCCATGGCAAGGGCAATTCCGCCCGCATTACCTGCCCCTACCACTTGTGGTCCTACGGCCTCGACGGCCGCCTGGTGGGCGTGGCGCGGCCGGATCTGGTGGGTCCCATCCACAAGGAAGAACTGGGCCTCATCGAGGTGCCTGTGGACTGCTTCGCCGGCTTTATCTTTCTCAATCCGGACCGGAACGCCAAGCCCCTGGCGGATTTCCTCGGGCAGGAAGTGATAAATGGCCTTGCCCCCTACAAACTCGACGAAATGACCCCAGTGGGCATGGATGTCCGCGAAAAACTGGCATGTAACTGGAAGGTGGTGATGGATGCCTTTGCCGAGGGTTACCACATCATCGGCGTGCATCCCGAACTGCTCAGCGTCATCGATCTGGAGGCGGGCAACAGTCGCCACGGATTCTATGGCGACCACGGCATGGCGGTGTCACCGTTTGAAGTGAAGAACATGAAGGCATGCGGCCTGGAGGAACAAGTGGAGGGCATCAGGGCCCTGCCGGGTACCTTCCCCTCCGTCGCGGAAGTGCTTCCCCGTTTCGAGCAACTGGTGGCCGGGTTCCGCGGCGCCGATGGCGCCCTGGCGTTTCCGGAAGGTGTCGGTGTCCGCACCTTGCTGCAACAGGCCACCCGCGAAACCCTGACGGCCAAGGGCCTGGATGTGAGCGGCCTCGGCGATGAACAGATGAGCGACAATCAGGGCTGGTTCCTGTTTCCCAACTTCTTCATGACCATCCGCGCCGGCGAGGCCACGACCATCATGGCGTATCCCGATCCCGATGGGGATCCGACCCGCTGCATCTGGCATGTCACCGCCTACATGTGGCTGCCGCCCCAGGCGCGGGACCAGTACCGGGCGGAATTGGTGGAGGTGCGGGAGCCCAACAGCTACCCCTACTTCCTCGCCCTTCAGCAGGATTACGAGCAGATGCCCCGCCAGCAGCAGGGGCTCGGCAACCGGGGTCTCAAGTACATGCACCTGATCAGGGAAGAACTCAGCATCGCCCGCTTCCACGCCGTCCTAGACCGCTATCTGAAAACTGAAAACTGACAACTGAAAACTGACAACCAACCCCCAAGGATCCCCATGCCACTCCAAGACCTCGACACTGTCATCGATCAATACACAGGCCTGTCCCGCAAGGTGCTGGACTACAGCCGCGTCATGAAGACGCTGGTGGACGCCGCCAAGCAGCCGGGATTTTCCATCGACAGCTGGGCGCCCCTGGCCGAACTTGTGGCCGTGGATGTCTTCGAGCGGGTGGGCAATTTCAAGGAAGTCATGACCTGGGGGGAGTACGCGGGCTTTCTCACCCAATGGGCGCCCAGCTCCCACTGGGAGTGCTCCTTCAAGCGCATCACCGAAAAGGGCAATGTGGTCTTTCTTGAACTGGAGGAGCGCAGTAAAACCGGCGAGTACAGCAGCGTGGTGAATTCCGTATCCGTTTACGAGTTCGACGGCGCCGGCAAGATACGCCACCTGGATATCTATTTGCAGATGGAATTGCCCGCTCCGGAGATGCTGAAGAGCTACGAAGGGGTGCTTTGACTGGCTCTCCCTCTGCCACGGATGCGTTTTACCCGTGACGGATCCAAACCCGGCGTAAAAAAGCCGGGTTTGCTGTTTTCGGGGCCTGCCGGCCCCAGGAGTCTGACCGGCGCCCGCAGGGTTCCGGCGTCTGGCGGAATACCTGGGCTTGTATTGATTTGGGACAAATTTTTGTCCTTAATAGTTTCCTAATTAGACAATCATTTTTTACTATAAGCCTGCAAGCGATCCCAACGGGGACCGCAGGTCGATCATCGTCACCGGAGGCACTCTTATGGACATAGCATTTCTGACCACCATTGTGGACAACTACCAGTGGCAGCTTTCCCTCTATGTGGCTCTGGGTATCATTGCCGTCAATATAGTGGGCAAACAGTTGCTGATGCTGGTGCCGGCTTGCCGCGAAATCCGCGATCTCAACGCCGAGGCCGTGGCCGACCGCAAGGCCCGCAGCTACTGGATGCCCGTGCGCAAGCGCAGCCATTTCTGGGGAATCCTCACTCAGGTGGCGATCTTTGTGCTGGTGCTGCCCTTCTGCCTGACCCTGGAGTCCCAGCCCTGGTGGAAGATTCTGCTGGAAATCTTCGTGATCCTGATGTTCTACGATTTCTTCTACTACCTGGTGCACCGCTTCCTGTTCCATGACGGCGGTTTCCTGGGAGGGCCTCTGGTATGGGTGCACGCCGTGCATCACCAGCAGAAAAACCCCTGCCGGGCGGACGCCAGCTACCTGCACCCCCTGGAGGCGATGGCGGGCCTGGCCCTTTACGGCGGTAGCATTGCGGTGCTGGCGGCGCTGATGGGCCAGTTTCATGTCGCCACCATCATCATCACCTGGGTGGCCTTCTCGGAAATCAACCAGCACAACCACGACCTGCAGAAGACCGACCACTTTCCGTTCAAGTACCTGAAGTACATGTCCTATATGCACCATGTGCATCACTCCAGGTTCACCAGCGGCAACTACGCCACCATCTCACTGTTCTACGACTGGCTGTTCGGCACCTACGACAAGGGTGAGGGGTACGGGAAAAACAAAGAAGAATCCAAGGCTGCCTGAGGGCAAGGGTCAGTCCCTACCACTCAGACAACAAAAAAGCAGGGCCAAGGCCCTGCTTTTTTGTTGTCTGATTAATTTTCCGTGGACTTACGCGCCGCCTCCTGAATCCACTGCCCGCTGTTCCGGGCCTGTTCATAGATATCCAGGTGGCGGATGCGGCTGTCCTCGTTAAAGATGTACACGGCGATGACATTCTTGCGGATGAATTCGTCGCCCCGGTAGTGGCGCTCCTCGATTTCCTGAAACACCCGGTTGCCGATTTCAGTGATCTGGAAAACGGTGACTTCGAAACGGGTGGAGCCAGCCCACTGGTTGAGGAAACTGACATACTCGTCCCAGGTCATTTCCTCCAGATAAGCGCCAACCCGCTTGAATTCGTCAGTCGCGATGAATTCCTTGAGGGGCTCCCAGTCGGCGCTGGACACTTCGCCACCCGAAACGATTTGCTCGATCATCTCGCTGTACCTGAGCACGAGTTGGGTCAGTGGCCCCATCTCCTCTGTGGTGGTGGTGGCCGTGATGACATTCATTGCTGTCTCCTTCGGTCGTAATCTGCAGATTGCGGTAGCTCCACCGGGGAACCGCCGATGGCTCCCGGGCCGGATTGTTCCCTGATTTGCGGCGCTGTGAAGTTCTCGATTGTTCTCGCACGACGCCTATCCCAGGCAACATGCCCGACAGCTACGCTAAGTGCAATTGATCCCCATGTAAACACGAGCACAACGGGCGCACGGCTTTAACATCAGGAAAACTCATTTTCGGCAGGATATGTAAAACCGGTGACTCGGCGGCCATTGCTACAATGAAGCCGAGCATGTTGAACCACTGGCCGAGGAAACGCCGACCATGACAGATCCCAAGCGCCCCATGCCCGCCATTGCCTCGGGCATACCCCTGCACCAGGAACCCGGGCTCGGCGCCTTGACCTTGAGCGGCTTTCTGCGGGAAGTTAGCGAGCGCCATGGCGACAACGAAGCCCTGGTGTCCTACCGGGATGGCAGCATCGAGCGCTGGACCTATAGCCGACTGTGGCAAGAGTCCGTCCAGGTGGCGCGCGCCCTACTGGCATGCGGCGTCGGCAAGGGCACTCGGGTGGGGGTGTTGATGACTAATCGGCTGGAGTGGCTACCAGCCACCTTCGGCGCAGCCCTGGCCGGCGCCACCGCAACCTGTCTCAGCACCTTCTCCACACCGTCGGAACTGGCCTACCTGCTCAAGACATCCGGGGTCAGCGTGCTACTGCTGGAACAGAAGGTGCTCAACAAGGATTTTGCCCGGATACTGATCACGCTGGTGCCCGAGGTGGCAACCTCGGAACCGGGCATGGTGCAATCCATGGAGTACCCCTACCTGCGCCACCTGGCCATGGTTGGCGAGAGCGAGGGCCTTGGAGCCATCGAGGGTTGGGGCGCGTTCCTGGCCAGAGGCAACGCCATTGCTCAGAGGCTGGTGGAAGCCACGGCGACCTCGGTGCTGCCCTGCGAGCCGGGGGTAATTCTCTTCTCCTCCGGCTCCACCGCCAACCCCAAGGGCGTGGTCAACTCCCACCGCGGGGCCACTGTGCAGTTGTGGCGCTGGGCCAGGATATACGGAATGAAGCCCGGCACACGCACCTGGACAGCCAACGGCTTCTTCTGGTCAGGCAATTTTGTGATGGCGATAGGGGGCACCTTCGCCTGTGGCGGCACCCTGGTGCTGCAATCCATCTTCGACCCCGAGGATGCCCTGCGACTGATGGCTGCGGAACGGGTCAATTGCCCCCTGGCCTGGCCCCACCAGTGGGCTCAGCTGGAGGGCGCCCCCAATTGGCTAGAAGCGGATCTTGGCAGTGTTCACTACGCCGAGAGCTACTCGCCGTTTCACCGTCACCCCACCATCCGCACCGACTGGGTGGAACCCATCGGCGCCTACGGCTGTACGGAAACCTTCACCATTGTCACATCGTTTCCCGCCTGCACACCGCGGCCCCACAAGGGGGGTGAAATTCTGCCGGGCAATACCATCAAGATCGTCGACCCTTTCACCGGCGACATAGTGCCCCGTGGCCAGCTCGGGGAAATCGCCGTTAAGGGCAAGACACTCATGCTGGAATACTTGGGCATCCCCCTCGACGAGACCCTGGATGTTGAGGGCTTCCTTCACACCGGGGACAGCGGCTACCTCGATGAAGACGACCTGCTGTTCTTCGAAGGTCGTCTGTCTGATGTCATCAAAACCGGCGGGGCCAATGTCTCACCCCTGGAAATCGACAAGGTGCTGTCGACGTATCCCGGGGTCAAAGCGTGCAAGACTGTCGGCCTGCCCCACGATACCCTCGGGGAAGTCGTGGTGGGCTGTATCGTGCTCCACCAGGGCGTGACATTGACGGAGGAGGAGATCCGCGCCTTCGCCCGGCAGCAACTGGCCAGCTACAAGGTGCCGCGGGTGGTGCTTTTCTTCACGGAAGACGAACTGGCCACCACCGGCAGCAACAAAATCAAGACTCCCGAGCTGCGGGAGCTAGCGGCGCGGAGGTGGCAGGGGCGTTCGGGTTAACTCAGGCAGCCTTGTTGCCAGGGCTTGGCGGCGATACTCCGTGGGCGTCTTGCCGGTCAAACGCCGAAAAGCCGTGGAAAAATAACTGGGGCTCTTGAAGCCAAGACGGGAGGCGATTTCCTCGCAACTCCATTGCTCGCCGGCCAACAGATCCTTGGCGGCCTTGAGGCGCTCCTCGATGATGTACTTGTGGATCTGCCAGCCCGTGGCGGCCTTGAAGGACCGCGCCAGGTGACCCTGACTGACGCCGCACAGCTCCGCCAGCTCCTGCAAACCGGGGTAGCCCACCGCCAGTGAAGCCTGGATGCGCTCCTCGATGCGCCGCAACTGCCAAGGGGCCAGGGCCAGGCTGTCCCCGCGGCCCACGCCTCTGCGAATGAGCTGCCCGCCATGGCGGGCCAGTTCCACCAGGATCAGGTTGGCGACGGACTCGATCAGCAGATGGTGGCCAAACCCCGGCTGTTCCAGTTCCGCGTGGATCTCCTGCATGAGCACTTCCAGGCGCCGGTTCTTCATGGCCACCAGGGAGCCGACATGCCGGCTCCACTGGTCACGGGGAATGCCGGTGGCGTCTTCGAAAAAAGCTTCCCGGAAAGTGCAATACATGATCCGCAAGGGTTTATCCATGGGATACATGCGAATGCCATGGCCCGGGGGAAGCAGGCCCACGGAGCGAACCCGAGGCAGGACTTCAGGGGCATTCACATTGCCGATACGCAGCGGTGGATGATCCTCCGACAGGCGCTGGGACAAGCGATAATCCCCATAGGGTGGCATGTCCTCGACTCCCTGCCAGTGCAGCGTCATCTGTTCCACCGTGACATTGGCGAGGGCCACGGTTCTTTCGGTGTGCTGTTCCATGGCGCGATGGACCCGTGGCTGGCGGAAACTCAGGGCAGCAGCCTGTCCAGCAGGCCGCGGTCGGGAAAACCGTCACTGATCAGCCCCGCGTCCCGTTGGTAGGCCCGCACCGCGCCGCGGGTGGCGGGTCCAAACACACCGTCCGGTTCGCCGGCATCGTAGCCGCGCTCGTTGAGGGCCAGTTGCAGGCGTTCCACCTCCCCCCGGGACAGGGGCTGTTGGTCTCCGGGAGGTGGACGGCGCAGGCCACCACCGCCGGCGATGCGGTCCGCCAGGAGTCCCACGGAAAGCGCGTAGGACTCGGAGCGGTTCCATTTCATGATCACCGCGAAGTTGTCGTACACCAGAAAGGCCGGGCCGCGGTGGCCGGCGGGCACCAGGATACTGCCCTGGATATCCGCCAGCGGCAGCGCCCCGCCATCGGCGCCGCGCACCCCCAGGGCGCCCCACTCCCGCACGGTGCGGGTATTGCCCCGTCCACTGTGGCTGTAGTCGAAACCTTCCGGCAGGACCACCTCGCGCCCCCAGCGTACCCCCTCCTGCCAGCCCAGATAGTTGAGGAAGTTGGCGCCCGAGGCCAGGGCATCCTTTTCGCTCCCCCACAGGTCGATACGACCGTCACCGTCGCCGTCCACGGCAAAACGCAGGTAGTTGGAAGGCATGAACTGGGTGTGACCCATGGCGCCGGCCCAGGACCCGCGCATCTGCCCCGGCTCGAGGGACTCCCGGTCCATCACCCTCAGGGCCGTGAGAAACTCATCGGCGAAGTAATCTCCCCGCCGCGGATCACAGGCCAGGGTGGCCAGGGAGTCCAGGGTGGGCATGGTGCCAAGGTACCCCCCGTAGTTGGTTTCCAGACCCCAGAAGGCCACCAGATACTGTCCCGGCACCCCGTAGCGGGCGGCCAACTGGTCGAGAAAGGGGCGGTGGCGGGCATACAGCTCGCGACCGCGCCGGATACGCTGCTCGGTGACCCTGGCATCCAGATACTGGCCAAAGGTCTGCACGAACTCCGGCTGGCGGCGATCCAGTTCCAGTACCCGCTGCTGCTGTTGCATCCTCGCCACCGTGGCCACCGCACGGTTGGACAGATTCTGGCCGCGGGCCCGCTCCTCCAGGTTGGCGAGGCAGGTGGTAAATTCGGGACTGGTGGCGGTGACGGGACTGGTGGCCAGCAAGGCCGACAGTACCAGAACCGGATACATCACTTTCAGCATACTGTTTCCCCGTGGGCGATAGACCGAATGGTATTCTAGCCTGCCGGGGAGGCACCCGGGCCAGGGACGACATCCGGGTTGCAAAAATTTATTGCCGGGACGCACAATCGGCGAAGGATCAAAATCAGAAGAATGCGCGGAATGTCCGGGAGGCAAGCGGGTGGCTTACCAGTGCGAGGATTGCAGTTACCGGGGAA
>JBJHDJ010000023.1:0-14748 GCA_050486485.1 Porticoccaceae bacterium | reverse complement strand
AACGGCTCGGTGTAGCCGCTGGGTTGCTCTCGGCCCTTGAAGATAAGATCCCGGGCGGCGGCAAAGGCCAGGCTGCCATCCAGGTTTGACGCCATGGCTGTGTAGTGAGGGTCCGAGGCGTTCTGGCCGTCGACGATGGCCGCCATCCGCGCCAGGCTATCCAGCACCTGCCGCTCGCTGCAAATGCCATGGTGAAGCCAGTTGGCGATGTGCTGGCTGGAGATGCGCAGGGTGGCGCGGTCCTCCATCAGGGCAACATCGTCGATATCCGGCACCTTGGAGCAGCCCACACCCTGGTCCACCCAGCGAACCACATAACCGAGAATCCCCTGGATATTGTTGTCCAGTTCGCGGCAAACCTCCGACTCGGTGAGTTTTCTGTCACCCAGCAAGGGTATCGCGAGCATGGCGTCCAGATCCCGCTTGAGGGTCGCCGCCAGGGGAGCCTGCACACTGGAGACATCCACCCGGTGGTAATGAGTGGCATGCAGGGTGGCGGCGGTGGGCGATGGGACCCAGGCGGTGGTCGCCCCGGCGCGGGGATGACCGATCTTGGCCTCCAGCATCGCCGCCATGTTGTCCGGCATGGCCCACATGCCCTTGCCGATCTGGGCGCGACCACGGAAGCCACAGGCCAGGCCGGTAGCAACATTGGCGTTCTCGTACGCGGCGATCCACGGCAGGTTCTTGAGTTCGTTCTTGGGGGCGAAGGGTCCCGCCTCCATGCTGGTGTGGATTTCATCCCCGGTGCGGTCCAAAAAGCCGGTGTTGATGAATACCACCCGCTCCCGGGCGGCACGGATACACTCCATGAGGTTGACGCTGGTGCGGCGCTCCTCGTCCATGATGCCGATTTTCAGGGTGTTGACCGGCAGCCCCAGCAGGGATTCCACCCGTGCGAACAGCGCGCAACTGAAAGCCACTTCTTCCGGGCCATGCATCTTGGGTTTTACGATGTAGACGCTACCGGCGCGGGAATTGCGCGTCCCGCCACTGCCCCGCAAATCGTGTAGGGCCGCCAGGCTGGTGATGGCGGCGTCGAGAATACCCTCGGGAATTTCCCGACCCTCCCGGTCCAGCACCGCCGGCGTGGTCATCAGCAAACCCACATTGCGTACCAACATGAGGCTGCGACCGGGCAGGGAGAAAGAGTTGCCATCGGGGTCGAGATAGTCCCGATCCGGATTCAGGGCGCGCACGAAGCTGCCGCCATCCTTGCTAATGGTTTCCCTGAGGTCACCTTTCATCAGCCCCAACCAGTTGCGATAGACCTGCACCTTGTCGGCGGCGTCCACGGCGGCGACGGAGTCCTCGCAGTCCATGATGGTGGTGAGGGCGGACTCCAGCACGATGTCGTTGATGCCGGCGCTGTCGGTGGAGCCAATCGCGCCGCCGCGATCGATGTGCAACTCCACATGCAGGCCATGGTTGCGCAACAGCACCAGGCTGGGGTTGTTCGGGTCGCCCCGATAACCGGCGAACTGGCGGGGATCCTTGAGACGCACCGCGTGGCCATCCTCGATCACCACGAACAACTGCCCATTGATGAGGTAGAAACCGGAGGCGCGGGCGTACTCGCCTTCCAGTAACGGGAAATGCTCATCGAGAAAGGCGCGGCCGGCGGCGATCACCCTGGCGCCGCGACGGGGATTGTATCCGCGTCCCTTTTCGCAACCGTCGTCCTCGTCGATGGCGTCGGTGCCATACAGGGCGTCGTACAGGCTTCCCCAGCGGGCGTTGGCGGCGTTGAGGGCAAAACGGGCATTCATCACCGGCACCACCAACTGAGGGCCAGCGAGGCGGGCGATTTCGTCATCCACCCTGTCGGTGGTGATGGTGAAGGGTTCCCCCTCTGGGCACAGATAACCAATGTGTTGCAGAAACTGCCTGTAGGCGGTGGCATCGTGGGGCTGCTCGCGATGCTCCACATGCCAGGCGTCGATGCGGGCCTGAAGCTGTTCGCGGCGCCGCAACAGCTCGCGGTTGTCAGGGGAAAATTCGTGAACCAGGGCGGAAAAGCCCTTCCAGAACAGGGTGGCATTCACGCCGGTGCCAGGCACCACCTCTTCGTTGACAAAGCGGTACAGCTCCGGGTCTACCCGCAGGTCGGTGATGGGCTGGTAATCAGTGTCGGCGATGTCGGCCTTGATGGTCATGACTCTCCTCGTCGGTGTCAGGCCGGGTCTCCGGCCCCATGGGCAATATGGGGCGCGATTGTAGGGGCATGATAAAATTGATCCAGATTATTTTGTTTATACCAGCTATTGATTTCATGAATATGAAATCCCTCATTTCCACAACGGATCCTGGCGGTCGATGTCGGCCACCTCCTTGGCCACCGCGCTCACCAGTCGGCGTATCCACTGGTGAGCCGGGTTGTGCTGCAACAAAGGCGACCAGGCCATGGTGAGCTGGATGGGCGGCACCCGGAAGGGTGGCTTGAGAATGGCGACATTCTCGTTGCCCTTGAAAATGCGCGCCGCCTTGCTGGGCAGGGTGACGATGACATTTTTTTGCTGCGCCAGCACCATCGCCGCCAGATAGTGTCGCGTGTAGATTCGAATCTGGCGCTGCTTGCCGATCTGTCGCAGGGCGGTATCCACCCAACCCAGGCGGCGGGAATCGTCCAGGTTGATGCCCTTGGCGGCTCCCATGCCGGTCTTGCTCACCCACACATGGGGTGCCTCCAGGTAACTTTCCAGGGTGAAGTGCTCCAGTACCGGGTTTTTCACATTGAGCATGCAAACATACTGATCCTTCCACAGCGCCACCTGGTGGAACGCCTGGGGCAGAGTGTCGAAACGGTTGATGGCCATGTCCACCCGCCCCTTCTCCACATCGTCGTAACTCATGTCTCCGGGGGCCAGCACATCCAGCACGATACCCGGAGCCTCGGCCTGCAAGCGGTCCAATAAGGCGGGAATGAGGGTGCACTCGGTGTAGTCACTCACCATCAGGCGAAAAACGCGCTGCTCGTTGGCGGCGTCGAAACCCGATTTCGGCTCGATGGCCCGCTCGATGGACAGCAGGGCATCACGCACCAGTGGCTGCAACTCCCGGGCACGGTCGGTGGGCGTCATGCCATCGCTGGTGCGTACCAGCAAGGGGTCGTTGAACAGTTCCCGCAGGCGCCGCAAACCATTGCTCATGGCGGGCTGACTCAAACCGAGTTGATCCGCGGCGCGGGTGACGCTGCCCTCCCGCAACAGCACATCCAGGTACACCAGCAGGTTGAGGTCGATCCGGTTTATATTCATACAGTGAATACCAAAAATAATAAAAATAAATTTGGTAAATCATGGCACAGTTTGCAAAATGCGCGCAACTTTCGCTGAACAGTAAATTCCACTGCACAGCAAATGTTGATTCACCACTGCTATCCAGCCACCAACAAGTTGCCACCGGGGAGAACCACCATGACGAGCTACGCCAACGAGATCGCGATACTGGAAAAACTGCGAGAGATGCGCGGCAAGAGCTGGGATGCCATCAATCCCGAGTCCGCCGCCCGCATGCGCCTGCAGAACCGCTTCCACTCTGGCCTCGACATCGCCCGCTACACCGCCGCCATCATGCGCCGCGACATGGCGGAGTACGATGCCGACAGCACCGCGTACACTCAATCCCTGGGCTGCTGGCACGGCTTTATCGGCCAGCAGAAGATGATTTCCGTCAAGAAGCACTTCGGCACCACCAACAAGAGCTACCTGTACCTGTCGGGCTGGATGATCGCCGCGCTGCGCTCCGAGTTCGGCCCCCTGCCCGACCAGTCCATGCACGAAAAAACCGCCGTGCCGGCGCTGATCGAGGAGCTGTACACCTTCCTGCGCCAGGCCGACGCCTGGGAACTGAACCACCTGTTCCGCGAGCTGGACGCCGCCCGCGAAGCTGGAAACCAGGTCGCCGAGCAGGCCGCTGTGCGCAAGATCGACAACTTCGAAACCCATGTGGTGCCCATCATCGCCGATATCGATGCCGGTTTCGGCAACGCCGAGGCCACCTACCTGCTGGCCAAGAAAATGATCGAGGCGGGGGCCTGCTGTATCCAGATCGAAAACCAGGTTTCCGACGAGAAACAGTGCGGACACCAAGACGGCAAGGTCACCGTGCCCCACGAGGATTTCCTGGCCAAGATTCGCGCCGTGCGCTATGCCTTCCTGGAACTCGGGGTCGATGACGGCGTGATCGTCGCCCGCACCGATTCCCTTGGCGCCGGGCTTACCAAGCAGATCGCCGTCACCAGCGAACCCGGCGACCTTGGGGATCAGTACAACAGCTTCCTCGACTGCGAGGAAATGACCCCGGAAACCATGAAGAACGGCGATGTGGTCATCAACCGCAACGGCAAGCTGCTGCGTCCCAAGCGCCTGGCCAGCGGGCTGTTCCAGTTCCGCCCCGGCACTGGCGAGGACCGCGTGGTGCTGGACTGCGTCACCTCCCTGCAGAACGGCGCCGACCTGCTGTGGATCGAAACGGAAAAACCCCATGTCGGCCAGATCGCCGCCATGGTGAACCGCATCCGCGAGGTAGTCCCCGACGCCAAGCTGGTCTACAACAACAGCCCGTCCTTCAACTGGACCCTGAATTTCCGTCAGCAGGTGTTCGACGCCTGGCAGGTGGAGGGCCGCGACCTGTCCGGCTACGATCGCACCAAGCTGATGGGTGTTCAGTACGACGGCACCGAGCTGGCGGAGGAAGCGGATCGTCGGGTGCGCACCTTCCAGGCCGATGCCGCGCGGGAAGCAGGGGTGTTCCACCACCTGATCACCCTGCCCACCTACCACACCGTGGCCCTGTCCACCGACAACCTGGCCAAGGGCTACTTCGGCGACGAGGGCATGCTGGCCTATGTGGCGGGCGTGCAGCGCCGCGAGATCCGCGAGGGTATCGCCACCGTCAAGCACCAGGACATGGCCGGCTCCAATATCGGCGACGACCACAAGGAGTACTTTTCCGGGGAAGCAGCCCTCAAGGCCTCCGGCAAGGACAACACCATGAACCAGTTTGGTTGATGGCGACCATCCTCCAGTGACACTCACAGCCCCGCTTCGAGCGGGGCTTTTTTTGTCCCGTCGGCTCGCTCTTTGATATTGACTCGCAATCCCGGCTAACCAAGAATGGACCGCTTGGCGCTTCCGCCGCAAAACCATAACGATCGAGGATTCCATGTCACCTAGCAGTACCACTCCCGCCGCGCCAGCCATATTTTACGGATGGATCCTGGTGGTGGTGCTGATGCTGACCATGAGCGTCGGCATCGGCACCTCCATGTACATGTACAGCGTGGTGGCCGGGGCCGTGGGAAGCGAGTTCGGCGCCGACCGTCTGTTGCTGATGGCGGGATCCACCGGCATGTCGGTGGTGCTGGGGTTGTGCTCCCCGGTGGTGGGCACCCTGCTGGATCGCTACCCCAGCAAGTGGGTACTGGTGACTGGCGCCGTGGTGCTGGGAGTGGGTTTTATCGCCATTGCCCTCAGCACCCATATCTGGATGGTCGTGGCGTCCTACATTCTCTTCATCAGTGTCGGCGCCGCCACCCTCAGCCCCTTGACCGCCGCCACCCTGCTGACCCGCTGGTTCGTGCGCTACCGGGGACTGGCCATCGGCGTTGCCCTGCTGGGCACCCAACTGGGGGGCTTTGTGTTCCCTCCGATTCTGGCGTCCACCATGGATACCCATAGCTGGCGCATCGCCATTGGCGGTCTGGGTGTGCTGATCATCCTCGCCATGCCGGTATTCATCACCCTGCTGGTGGTGGACCGCCCCGAGGACAAACGACTGGAACCCCTGGGCGGCCACGCCGGCACCGGTCGCGGGCCCACTGGCGCCGTGGCCGCCAAGGTACACCTGCCCCTGGCGCGGCTGTTCGCGGAACGCAATTTCCTGCTGTTGATCCTCATCGTCGGCGCCACGACCTCCACCAACCTGACCCTTCTGTCCAACCTCACCCTGTTCGCCACGGACCTTGGAGAAACGGCTGTGCGGGGTGCGTTCATGGTGTCCCTGGTGGCTTTCCTCGGCATCTTCTTCAGCCCCCTGATCGGCTGGCTGTGCGATGTCATCAGCGTTCGGGCAGTGACCGCCATCGTCACGCTGTCACTGGCCGCCGCCTGCCTGACCTTCGGCGTGGCGACAAATTATCCCATGCTGTTGATTGCCGCCTGCTTCCAGGGCATCGGCGGCGGCGGGATTTACCCGGTGTGGGCCTCCACGGTGGGACACCTGTACCACACCAATGTCTACGGACGGGTGATGGGGGCCATCACCCTGGTGACCTCTATGATAGCGGCGGCCTCGCCCTTGCTGGCGGGCTGGATTTACGACACAACGGGAAGCTACCGAGTCCTGTTCGGCATTTTGCTGGCTGCCCTGCTGGGCGCCACCGCCTGCCTCACCCTGTTGCGGGTGCCCCGCCACGAAGGTGAAAAGTTTGGCGCCACCCAAGCCACGGAAACGGCGCATTCCGGCTCCATTGTTCGAGAAACCGGCGGGCTGTAATATCCATACCCGAGGACGGCTGGCCGGCCCCATTGGCAGGCGACGGCCCCATACGCAGCAAACGATAACAACAGGAGTTACCATGTTCCCAAGCTCACTGGACGACATCCGCGTCGACTACGAGGCGCCCCCCCATGTTCCCCGGGATCGCATCGTCGACCTGACTTTTGCCATGGGGTCAACGCCCAACGACCTGGTGGATCCCTACGAACCCTGCGGCTGGCTGGCTGGTCCCGACATACCACGCCTGCTCTTTAACCCTCCAGCCAAGGGGGGCTTGAGCGCCATTTCCGGCGCCGGCATGGGTAGTTGGGCCGTCACCCATTACGCCGATATCGAGCGCGTCTATACCGACAACGAATTTTTCTCCAACAAGGGAACGGCGGAATTCCAGGTGCTCATCGGCGAGACCTTCCCCTCCATTCCCCTGGCCATCGACCCGCCGGATCACGGCAAGTACCGCGCCTACCTGCAACCCTATTTCACCCTGTCTCGGCTCAACCTGATGCGGGAAGATATTCGCGCCCTGGTCAACGAGATGATCGACGAGTTCATCGACAACCGGGAAGTGGACATCGCCTGGGATTTTGGGCGCATCTACCCGGTGCGCATCTTCATGAACCTGATGGGCTTTCCCCGGGAGATGTTCGACCAGTTCCTCGACTGGGAGTGGAACATCCTGCACTCCGGCAGCCTGGAAAAAATGCAGGCGTCACTGCGGGGCGTGCTCGACTATCTGCGCGCTTTCATGGCGGAGAAGGAAAAAAATCCCGACGACGGCCTGGTGTCGAGCATCGTCAATGGCCGCATCGAGGGCAGGCCCCTGACCGACGACGAGAAAATCGGCATCGTCTGGTTTCTGTGGTTGGGGGGGCTCGACACGGTGGCCGCCACCATCAGCCAGATGTTCCGCCGCATGGCGCTGGAACCGGCCATTCAACGGCAACTGCGCGACGATCCCGGCCTGCTGCCCACCGGCATCGAGGAATTCCTGCGCACCCAGCCCATTCTCAGCTCCATGCGCAGCGCCACAAAAACCTTCGAGTGGCATGGCGTGACCATTCAAAAGGGCGAGAAAGTGCAGTGCATCAACCCCGCCGGCAATTTCGATCCGGCTCAATACCACGACCCCCGCCGATTCGATCCCAGCCGCAAGGGCAATCGCCATTTCACCTTCGTCGGTGGCATACACCGATGCCTGGGGGCGCCGCTGGCTCGGCTGGAATTGCGGGTCTTGCTGGAGGAGTGGTTCAGGCGCATACCGGAGTTTCATGTCAAGCCCGGCACCGATTCCACCGTGTTTCCCGGCTTGCTGTCCATTCGCCATCTCCATCTGGCCTGGTAGACGGGTCGTGCCGTGAACACCTCGCTGGCCGAGGAAACCTGGCAGGCGATCCGCGCCGGCAAGTATCTCAGCCTGGCGACCCGCAAGCGGTCGGGGCAATTTGTCGAGACGCCGGTGTGGTTCGCGCCCCTGGACGACAGCCTGGTGGTTTTTTCCGCCGGCAACGCCGGCAAGGTGAAACGCCTGCGAAATTTCAGTGAATCCCGGGTGGCGGCCTGCACCTTCTCCGGCAAGGTCACCGGCCCCTGGGTGTCCACCGAGGCGGTGCTGCTGGATGATCCAGCGGACAAATCGGCGGCACTGCGGGCCTTGCGGAGGAAATACGGCTGGCTGATGTGGAGTGGGGATTTTTTCGCGTCGCTGGTAGGCAGGAAACGAAAACGCGCCTATATCAAAATTCAACTCAGTGGCTGACCTGAATGGCACTGATTAAGCCATTTTGGACTTCGTAGCCCGGTCGGCATCCCGGGGTAGAGTTTTCGTGACACGCCGTAAACCCCCCTCCGGGGTCCGGCCCGCAATCACAGATTGCGGGCGTTCGGCTGCGCACAAAGCTGCGCTTTGTGAACGCTTGCCTCACCCCTGGGGGCTCGACGGCGCCATCCCTGGCGCCGACGGTCTCGAAAACTCTACCCCGGGACACCGCCCTACTACCTTAGAGACCCAATGTCAGTGCCATTCGGGGCTGACCACGGGAAAGGATAGCCCGGAGAAGAATTGCCGGATTCGCCTCGACTTAGGCAAAGGGCAACTGAATATCCACCACGGCCTTTACCAGTACAGTGCCATCCTGGTTGGTAAGCTTCATATCGAGACGCACCAGGGGTTCTCCCCACACCGACTCCGGGTGTTTTTCGGCCACTTCGGCATCGAAATAGGTCACATCGCCTTCGTAGGCGGGCCCGCGGAATGTGGCGTTGGAGTAACGCACCAGACCCTCATGGCCCGCCCAGTAAGCGGCATAATCGGTGACCCAGGCACCCATGGTGGCGCCGTAGCCATAGGCGCGGGGCATGCCGATTTCCTCCGCCTTGGCGTCGTCGATATGGCCCCGTGAGGGGCCCACATAGAGTCCATCCCGCAGCCTCGGGTCGATCAGGGCGCCCTCCTCGTCAAAGCCAAATCCTTCCACCCAACCGGGATCCTGGTTCACCCAGGGATCCTCGACCCCTTGGGGCGCCACCCAGTGGTAACTGCCCCAGGCGTTGAACAGGAAGGCGCGGTATTCCGTGGTGAAACTGGCGATGGAGTGTGGACCCAGCACCCGGCGCGGCAGGCGATCCCCCACCGAGACTTCCTCGAAACGGGGGGTGCGCCCCTCGCGGTTGGAAAGAATCCAGTCGCGGCGCACCTTTTCGATATCCAGCAGTTGTTCCCGCGTCCAGGAGGGTTTGACGCCACCGCCAGCGGCGCTGAGCATGCCGCGTTTTTCCGCCTCGGCGGCGAGATAGCGAATGGTGGTGGATCGTTCCTTGCAGACGGGCACGCCGTGCTGATTGGTGTGCAGGGTATCGCCTCGGGAAAACAGCGTGGGACCGGCAAACTTGGTATCCGCCACCTTGTAGTCGTGAAAGCGACGGCGCTGGGTCAGGCTGTCCCCGGGGCGGATGCGAGGTCCGTAGTGCCACCACTCCTCGCCGCCGAATATCAGGTGCGATCCCGGTATGCGACCCACGCAGGCGGGCTGACAGCCGTGACCGTAGTCCAGGGCCACGGGGATGGACTGCGGGGCGACGATGCCGCCGAATGGCGAACCGTCGGCGAAGGCCTGGTCCCAGTGAATGGGGTTGGGATAATCCATGGCCATCACCCAGCGGCGGATGTCCATGGCGGTGCAGGGATCCCAGAGCTGGCCACCGCCCACTTCCTGGCCCACCCGGGCCTGTACATCGGTGAGATCCAGTTCCACGGGGTTGCTGGTGTTGTCGCCACTGCTCATGTTGATGTCTCCCCGGTGTTGTTCCTGATGTTGCCTGCGTGGTTGGTATGGCGACTGGAATGTCGCAATTCGGCCCTAACTGAAAACCAGTGGGTCATTGACTTGCCGAGGCGCCATAGGTGGCGCCCGGGTCACGGGTGGTCACCAGCCGGTGCTTGATCCGCCAGCCATCCGGGGTGCGCACCATCAGATCATCGTAGTCCCCCATGTAGATCTGCCCGTCCTGCAGGGCCCGCACCAGCCACTTGGCCTTGACCCGCACTTCGCCATCCTGTTCGTACACCCAGACATTCATCATGTTGTGCACCAAAGGATGGGGCGGCTTGCCCAGCCCGAACCAGGCACTGATGGCGTCGAGGCCCTCGTAATATTCCTGCTCCCCCGCGCTGGGGCGGCCGTCGAACACGGCGTCCTGGGTGAACACCTTGGGCAGCAGGCTCTGATCGCGCCAGTCCACGGCGTGGCCGTAGAGGGCCTGGACCTGCTGAATCTCGACGATATCTTCTGTTTTCATGGACAACTCTCCAAGCGCTTATCTACCAGTTGAGGATGGAAACCGATTGCTGTCGCCAGGGTGCGTCCTTGCCACTGGCGTCGCCATCCACCGCGGGCAAGTCCTCGGTCATGTCCAGGGCCGCGGCAAAGCGTCCGAAACCGATGAAGTAGGCGATAAAGGCGCCCAGCTCGACGATTTCCGCCTCCGTGAAATGTTCCCCGAGTTCCGCGAAGGTGTCGTCGTTGATGGCGAAGTGATTGGTGGAGGAAATATCGGCGAAAGCGATGGCCGCCCGCTCCCGGGCGCTGAGATCCGGCGCCTCGAAGGGTTTTTCCAGGGAACACACCAGGTCCTCGGTGACGCCCTCGTCGATGGCGGACTGATAGCGAATCGCCATGCAGGTGCGGCACTGATTGTGAAAGGCGACCCGCAGGCGCACCAGCTCGATCAGGCGGCGCGGCAGGGAGGTGCTCTGGAACAGGGCGCCGCCAAAGTTCACCACCGCCTTGGCGACCCCCGGGGAGTGGGCAAGTACCCGGGTGGCGCCCAATTGCACGGCGTTCATGGTGTCGGCCTGGGTCATGGCGCGCAGTTCCGGATCCCATTGTGCTGGGTCGAGGGTTGACAGTCTGGTCATGGGCACTCCTGGAGAATTCCCGTCTCACCCCACCCCGTCAATGATGGCCCGTTATCAGGATTGTCGGGACAGATTGTGACGCCGTTGGAAGACGGTGGATCGATAATTATTGAACGAATGCTTAATGGTTAACGGGAGACTATCCAGGGGTGCGGATAGTGTCAAGGTTTAGGCGCGCGGTTTAGGGACCCAATGTAGGGTCGAAGTCACCGGATGCCCGTGCCTCTCCGCTGGGTTCGAGTTGACGGAGCCAGTCTTCCATCATGGCGAATGCTTCGTCGTGACCGGCGGTGATATCGATGCCTTTTTCGGCCACCAGCAGGCGACCAACGGCGGTGAACAGCAGGGTGGCGACAAAGGGGTCCGGTAACTCACCATTGTCCCCTGGAGATGGCATGGTGGACAGCGCCTCGAGCTGCATTCCCCGCAGGGTGGTGAACGAGCGAGCGATTTCAATGCGCACGGCTTCCCGATGATTGGCCAGGGCCATGAATTCGGCGGCGAGCGCGGTGCACTTGGCGTCGGTGCACAGCGACCAGAACTCCCGCAATGGCGTCTCGGATGCGAGAGCGTCCCGGAAGCGCGCCAAGGTATGCTCGGCGGCGCGGCGATAGACGGCCACCAGCAATTCATCGGAAGTGGGAAAATAATAATGTATCAGGGCCGATGTCACCCCGACTTTTTTGGCCACCCGCCGGGAACTGACGGCGGCGTAGCCGCTTTCCAGAATGAGCTGCTCGGTGGCGTCAAGGATGGCTTCTCGGGTGTCGGGCTTGGCCTGGCTGGCTGGTCGGGGCTGCCTCACGGGCTGTCCTGCGGAAGTGGTCTTGGGGCGAGTGTAACGCAGCCGAAGGTGTGCGTCAGTCAGGCAAGGCGAAGGCCACCATCTTGGTTGACCAGCGAGACTGAATGGCACCGTTACCCCCGGCGTGGATGACCACATATTGTCTGCCATCGACAGTGTAGCTGATGGGCGCGGACCCGCCGCCCCCCGGCAGCTCGACCCGCCAAAGCAGGTTGCCGGTTCGCAGATCGTAGGCGTGAAACATGTTGTCCTTGGTGGCACCGATAAAAACGAGGCCGGTCTTGGTGGTCAGGGCCCCGCCATGATTGGGTGTCCCCATTGGAATCGGGAAAGGCATGCCGATCCCCAATGGGCCGCTACCCTTGGCGGTTCCGAACCTTCTTGTCCACAGCAAGTGACCAGTGTTGAGGTCGATGGCGCTGATCAAACCGTAGGGCGGCGCGTTGCAAGGTATGTCGAGGGCCGTCAGCCAATAGGGCCGAACGACAGCGTAGGGTGTATTTTCCATGGGCCCGCCAAGGGCGAGTTCCGCCGGATTGCCCCATGCTCCCTGGCGTCCAAGTCCGAGTCCGTCCGCTTCCTCGCGGGTCAGGAGCTGGACATAATTGGCCAGCCGATTGGTATTGACAACGGCAACACCGTATTCGGCATGCACCGAGACACCACCCCAGTTAATCGCTCCAAATGCCGCCGGGTGCAGAATCGACGGGGTAAGCCCTGGAGGGGTGAACGGCCCCTCATACCGGGCCTGGGCATAGCGGATGCGACAATACAGCTGATCGATGGGGGTGACGCCCCACATATCCGCTTCTCGGAACAAGGGGCCCCGAAATGAGGGCAGCTTGTCGGAGAAGGGCTGAATTGGCGACAACCGTTCTTCAGGGACAGCCCCCCGCTGGGGAACCGCACGCTCGGTAACCTCAAAGAGGGGTTCTCCGGTCACGCGATTGAGCACATAGATGTCGCCCTGCTTGGTGGGTTGCACCAGTGCGGGAATAACAGTGTCCTCGCTTATCGATAGATCAATCAGGGTTGGATTGGCCGGTACATCGTAATCCCACAGATCGTGGTACAGGGTTTGGAATGACCACACCAGCTCCCCCGTTTCAGCATTGAGCGCGACCACGGAGGAGGAAAATGCCTCGTCGAACTCACGGCGATTGCCACCAAAGAAATCGGGTGTCGCGATACCCATTGGCAAATAGACGATGCCCAGTGCTTCGTCCGCCGACATGGGGGCCCAGCTATTGGGTGTCGAATGGGTGTAGTTTTCTCCCTCCGCGGGTTCGCTGTGCACGCCGGGATTGCCCAGATCCCATGCCCAGACAAACTCCCCCGTCACTGCGTCGTAGGCGCGGATAACTCCGGAAGGAGAACCCCAATACTGATTGTCGGTGATCCAGCCACCGACAATCACATTGCCTCTTACGATGGTGGGCGCAGAGGTAACCCGATAATATCCTCCGACAATTTCACCAGTGTAGTCGCCCATGCCATGGAGCAGATCGACAATGCCCCCCTCGCCAAACTCGGGGCACAGCTCCCCCGTTTGGGCGTCCAGGGCCCGCAACTGCGCCGTGGCGTTACCCAGGATGATCCGCGTGGCGCATCTCTCGCCTTCCTCTTCGACCTTGAAATAAGCGACGCCCCGGCAGGTGCCGCCATAGCCATTGGATGCATCGTGGTACCAGCGTTCAGCTCCGGTTGCCGCGTCGAGCGCGAAAATGCCGTTCTGGTTGTTACAGGTATAGATGGTGTCTTCAATTTTGATGGGCGATGCGTTGATCAATGGCATGTGGCCTACATCGACTTCCCAGGCCACCTCGAGCTGGGACACATTCTCGGGGGTGATTTGCCGCAGCGGTGTATACCTCGTTCCAGCGAGATCACCCCCGAAAAAAGGCCAGTCGTCGCCCGCATCGCTGCTGTGTCTGTGCATGGCCTGCGACGGGAAGTCGCCAATTCCTGCCTGAAAACGTGGATCGGGCTGCAGCTCGGTTGCAAACACGAACAGCAAGCCACCCAGGAGAAAGGAGGCCGCGGCGCCAAGACCAATTACCCCTCGTGCGCCGAAGGGTGCCCGCGAGGCAAGACTGAAATGGCCCGCGAGATTTTTTTGAATCGGTGGCAACAACAGCAAGCAACCGAAAATAGCGGGGACCAGCAGGCGTGGCATGAGCGCCCACAAGTCAAAACCCACCTCCCACACCGCCCATAGGATGGTGATGAGCAATGTGAAGCCATATATCCAGGCGCCCATCCTCTGGCGATGGAGCAGTAACGCCGAGGCGATTATCATCAGGATTCCGGCGGCGATGTAATACAAGGAACCCCCGAGGTAGGCGAGCAACGCCCCTCCCCCGGCCATTGAGACCCCCAAAATTCCCAGAGCCATGGCATAGGCTCGCAACAAAATCATGGACAACATGACAAGGGCCTGCTGGCGGTTGGTGATTCGCTACTGACCAGGGGAGGAATCGCCGCGACTGTCCTGAGTTTCTCGCGCGATGACCTTCGTCGCCACCGCCAGGGCCTGGGAGGCACGCGGGAAACCTGCATAGGCAGTCGCATGGTAGATGACCTCCTCGATTTCCCCGGGGGTGAGGCCGTTTCTCAGGCCCGAGGCAATGTGCAACTCCAGTTCCCGCTCACTGCCCTGGGCGATCAGCATGGAAATGGTGGCCAGACTGCGATCCCTGGGACTCAACCCTGGGCGGGTCCAAAGTTGGACAAAGGCATTTTCAAAGGCCAAGCGCGGCAATTCCGCCCCCAATGGAACAGCTGGAGGCGTCGTGCTGGCCATGCTGGCGGCCACCTCGGGAGGTAGCATCCGATGCAGGAGTTCCTCGGCTCTTTGGTATCTGTCGATCTGCACCCCCTCTGGTTGCCGCAACTTTTCAGAGTCAGCAGTGTCCTGGGCAATTGCCGGGGTTGCGCCAAGGGCAGCAACAAGCAAGGTGGCAAACAGGGGTTTTGTCGATTTCATCGGTTTTTTCCTTATAAATATGGGGGAGGACCGGTTTTTATT